>JAUHXX010000312.1 GCA_030426825.1 Bacteroidia bacterium
AAAGTGACGAGGGGTTTTTATGGTTAGCTACTTTTAATGGGTTGGTTCGATTTGATGGATATGAATTTCGCACTTTTGACGAAAGTAATATCGCTGGCTTAAGCTCATCATTTATTCTAAACATGGCCAAAGATTCCAGCGGAACGATATGGGTGGCTACGGAGAATGAAATAATAAAGATTGAAAATAACATACCTCAACTGTACCTTAAAGATATTGGACGAAATGTTCAATTTAAAAACACAAATTCCGGAATCTATGCAATTGCGGGGGAAAATTTATATCGTCTTGAAGAAAACGTTTGGGTCAAATCCTTAAATCTTATTGAAAACAGGCCTTATCAACCAATTTCTTACAAGAATGAATTATTGTTATTAAGTGATGACAGCCTGTTTTCCATAAAAGAAAACCGATTAGATTTTAAATTTTATAAAAACAAGTTGAAATCTTTAAATGATGGCATTTTTAGCTCAAACAACGGCAGTAATACTTCCTATTACAATTATGAGAACGAAACATTGGTTGAAATTGAACCAAATACACAATTTGATTGGTACAAGGGTCAAGAAAATAAAGATATTAAATCCATTTATCACGGTAAAAACCAAACGACCGTTTTAACTTATCAAGATCAAATTGAAGTCTACATCAATGGAACAAAACAAGCGTTCTCGAATAACACCAATTTAAATCTTGGGCGAATTGAGGACATATCGATTAGTTCATCAGGCGTAATATGGATAGGTACAAATTCGACAGGTTTGTTCATGTTATACCCTAAAATTTTCTCCAATGCCGTTGATGTTTATCATACGGATAACAAATCGGGATTCATGGTTTACCAAAGTCAAGATTCAATTATTTGGTTCGATCAAAAATGTGATGAAATGCTTCGTATTAAACCGGACAATTCAACTGAAAGTGTTCAAACTAATTCTTGTCTCTGGACTATGACCGAAGACAAATTTGGAAATCTATGGTTGGGAGGAGATAATACAGGAGTCCATAAATTAAATCGCAAGACAAACCGTGTCCAATTTTTACCTTTTTCTGATGACGTAAATGGAAAAATAACATTTTCACTTTTCACATCAGCCTCAGGTCAGGTTTATTTAGGTACAAATGAGGGCACTTTCTTATTAGAAAATGACGAATTTCATTTAATAGAAGGAAGTAAATCTTTAGGTAAAATATTTTCCTTCTATGAGGATAGAGACCATCATATACTAGCTTGTACAAATGAGGGGATAGTTCATTTCAAAGAAAACCAAATCAATCAAATTTTCACAAGGGAAAAAGGCTTGCCTACGGATGATATTAGGTCAATTTATCAAGATGAAGATCGCAACTATTGGATTGGAACATCTCAATATGGGCTTTGTTTTTTTGATGGATTTGGTTTGGTTCAATTACCTACAAATGATGGTCGTCTAAATAAAAACGTTTGGTGTATCATAGAGGATGACATGGGTTATTTTTGGATGAACAGCAATCAGGGAATTTACCGAGCTAGTAGAAAGGAACTAATTGCTTATGTCAACAATCAAAGCCCTGGTTTTTCTAGCCAACATTATACCTCGGCAGATGGTTTAGCAAATTCAGAAGGAAACTCAAGAACTCAAAACAAAGGATTTAAATCATATGATGGGAAAATTTGGTTCTCAATGATATCTGGACCGGCCTGTGTTGACCCAATGAAAATAAAAGGCCTTACTAATGAAAATAAGATTGTAATTGACAATGTTTTAATTGACAATAAAAGAGTTTCAATTGATGAGCCTATAGTTGTTGGGCCGGATCAGAATCAAATACAATTTGAGTTTTCACATCCTAATTTTTATCAAACCCAACATTTACGATACTTGTATAAAATTGAAGGTTTGGATGAGCGTTGGTTTGACGTTGGTAAATCTCGATTAATGACTTTTTCAGAACTGCCTTTAGGGAATTATAAATTGAGAATTAAACAAGTAGGTACAGAGGCAGAAGCGACCATTGATTTTGAAGTAGAAGTCCATTTCTGGGAGAAAGATAGTTTCAAACATACCTTAGTTTTTGCTACGACTGCTCTGATATTTTTTATCATTTTTTCCATTTGGCGAGGAAGACGTTATGGTCGCGCCCAAATTAAGAAAATGTCAGGAGAGTTAAAGAGTCTTGAGTTAAGGGCCTTGCAATCGCAAATGAATCCGCATTTTGTATTTAATTGCTTAAGTTCAATACAATCTCTTTACTTATTGGGTGAATCGGAACGTGCCAATGAATATTTATCTCAATTTTCACGCTTACTCCGAATTATACTAGAGCATGCCCAAAAAAGACTGATCTCTTTAAAGGAAGATTTAGACATGTTTAAAATTTATGTTCCATTGGAAGGGCTTCAGTTTGATGAGCCTTTTGAGTTTGAGTTAACAGTGGATGAAAACGTTAATACCGAAACCTTGTTTATCCCATCAATGGTCACCCACACGTTTATAGAGAATGCGATTAAACATGGCATCAAACCTTTGAAAAATAGAAAGGGTTCTTTGAAAATTAATGTATCAAAAACTGAAACCCAAGTAGTATTGAGAATTCAAGATAACGGAATTGGATATGAAAAATCATTGGCGACAAAAACCGCCAATAAACGCACTCATAAGTCAAGAGGAATTGATATCACCAATCAAAGAATAGACATCTTAAATTTATTGAATGATTTAGATATTCAAGTAGAAACTAATAACTTAAAAAACTCAAAAGGAGAATCAAAAGGTACTGAAATAATACTTTATTTTCCTATTATTGAAGATTATGAAGACTTTAATCGTTGATGATACGAAATTGAATAGGGCAGTAATGTCTAAATTCATTAAAGAATATGCTCCCAAACTAGAAGTAATTGGAGAAGCAAATTCTGTGGAGTCTGGTATTGCAGAAATAAAAGCAAAAAAGCCTGAACTGGTTTTTTTAGATATTGAGTTGGGAGACGGTAATGCCTTTGACCTGCTAGAAGAGGTTAAAGGCATAAATTTTCACATCATTTTTATTACAGCCTATAATCATTATGCATTAGATGCTTTCAAGGTAAATGCTGTCGATTACTTGTTAAAACCTATCAATATTGATGACTTTATTCGTGCAGTAAAAAAGGTGGAAGAAAAATCTAAACCTCCTGGAGCTCTTTTATCAAAAATAAAAGCTGAAATGGCAGCTGGAGCAAATTTGATTTCAGTATCCACCAGTACAGGATTTGAAACCATCAATATAAATAATCTTGTAAGATGCGAAGCAGATGGCAAGTATACCTTATGTGTTCTAGAAAAAGGAAAAGCAATTTTATCCTCAAAAAACTTGAAAGAATTTGAAAGTATGCTCTCACAGCTTAACTTTTTCAGAGTGCATCACAGTCACCTCATTAACTTAAATAAGGTGAATTCGTTTATCCGTTCAGATTCGAAAGTGTTAATGGATAATAATGACGAAATCGTCATATCTCAAAGAAAAAGAAGAGCATTTCTAGAAGAAATGAATTTGATTTAAAACTTCACGCTTAGTCCGGCATTTGCTCCTATCCACATGTATGTCTGACCTTCTCCATTACCCCAATTATGTGTAAACAAGCTATAAGGAACGTTAAGGGCTGATTTTTCAGTCTCTAAATCATGTTGAGATAAATAAACATTGAATGAAGGTCCCGCAAACAGGTCAAAGTGATCACCTAAATCATATCTAAAATTAAGATCTAATTTACCCAACAAATCAAGATTTGGATTTAAGTTTTGATGGACTACATGATTCCCAGATCCATCAATTGAAAGATTCAATTTTTCTGACAACGTTACCTTCGTTCCAACACCGAAGCCGTAAGTTAAAAACTGACTGCTTCCATGTGAAGCGAATCCAAGTTTATAGATGGTATATAATTTATCTACACCTAATTTTAAGTTTAGATTTCCATACACAGTTTCACCGCCTGATAATTCAATCGCATGATATCCTTTTCTAACAAATGAGATTAACCCGAGTGGTACTCCTTTTTCAAATTCGTTTGAGATATTTATCAGTCCTAACTGAAATCCCTTTACTTTTTTCGCCCTATTTATCAAACCAATCTGAGCTCCTTGCAGATCACCGCCATTAAAATTAGAAATACCAGCTACTTGTGCACCTTTAAAATTACCGGTATTAACATTGGCAATTCCTGCTGCTTGAATCCCTTTGAAATATCCATGACTTGCGTTGGTAATCCCGGCTATTTGACCACCTGAAACATCACCATTTACCGTATTGGTGATTCCGGCTAGTTGCAAACCGAGGACGTTTGAACCTGTTACATTGGCA
>JAUHXX010000313.1 GCA_030426825.1 Bacteroidia bacterium
ACCGTTTATTATTTCAAAGGTAAGGATGTGAGATTTGAGATGATTGGAGGAATGTCAGCCATGTTGGGAGCAACATTGATGGATGGAGATGAAGGTAAGATCTATTTGATCAGTGATCTTCAGAAAAAAGCCTATATCATGGATGAAGATACTTCAAGTAATCGTTCTATAGATGCAGCAAATAACATTATTGTAACTGACGAAAACACTGAAGAAAAGATTTTAGATTATAACTGCAGAAAGTATAAAATTCAAGACAAAACTGACGGGACTATTGTTTATGTGTGGTTAACTACTGAACTAGATTTTGTAAACCCAGAAGAATTTGGAGGCGCATCTGCAGGCTTATTTTTCCCCGGAGTTAAAGGCGTTATGCTAAAAATGGAATCTGAAATGGATATGGGAGATGGCAATTCATTTACCGCCACCCAAGTAGTTAAAGAAATTTCTCCAGGACCTCAGGATGCAAAATTATTCAGTGTTCCTGCTGATTATTCTGTTGAAGACTTTGATCAATCTAAATTGTTTGGAGCAGGCGCAGGAGATTATTAATTCTCGACTATTCCACAAATTTCTTAACTCAGATCTAATTCAGAAGCCCAAAAAATGAAATTCATTCAACTACTTTACATCTTAACTTTTTTTATCCTAACTTCTTGTAATTTCTCAACAAAATCTGTTGAGGGAGAAGGACCCGTAAAAGAAGAAATTAGGAGTATCATAGATTTTAATGAATTAGAAATTAATGGTGCTATAGATGTAGTATTCAATCAGAGCAAAGACTATTCTGTTGTGGTGAAAACCAATGAAAATTTATTAGAGTACATCATTACAGAGTTGAATGGTTCCAAGCTCGTTTTGAAAACAAAGGATGGCACAAATATTAGCTCAAACGACAACATTAAAGTCTTTGTCAAAGGTCCTGAAATGAACAGTATTATCTTGAACGGCTCAGGATCATTTGTCGCTAAAAATCATGTTAAAGTTGACGACATTAATTGTGATATTAGTGGAAGTGGTGACATTGAATTTGGAGATTTGGTTTGCAATACCGACTCTATGACTATCAGTGGTTCAGGCGACATCATTCTTTCTAATGGAAAGTCAAAGAGTGGTGATTTTGCAATAAGTGGATCAGGTGATATTAGTGCTTCTAATTGGAAAACTAAAATTCTTGAAATTGCTATTCATGGGTCAGGTTCAGTCGAGGCTTTTGCTAGCAAGCAGTTGGATGTTTCAATATCAGGTAGTGGAGATGTCTTATATAATGGTGACCCGAAAGAAAACTTTGAGATAACAGGATCTGGAGATATTGAGAAAATGTAATTATTCCATTTGTGCGATACTTGGCTCTACTTTCTTTAATTTCTATCCATCACTATTTTGTTTTTTGTCAATCGAACATTGAAACGCCTTTTGGTTTCGATCGCATCAAAATTGAAATGACAACTGCTGAGTTGGTCAAAGAAATGGGACCTCCAGAAAAAATCGTTTCCTATGAAGAGGAGAAGAAAGTATGGCTAGATGCTGATTATGACTTGGATAAAGCGTTGGTCTATCACATAGGATTTGATCAGGTTTACGTGTTTGATTATCAGAACGATTATTGCTTGTGGAAGGCTTATATAAAAGATGATCGCGTCATTTACATGAATTTAACTTCACGATTCGTTAGAGATTTACACCTGGACAAAGTTAGTGTTAGAAACCAGTTTGGATTTGGAACTTCAGCTTCTAAAGTAGAAGAAGTACTAGGAAAAAACTTCTTCCCAGATCGAGCGTTCAGTTACACGGATTACCTCTACGCCGACCTGGGAATCAGATTTACTTTTAAGCAAAATCATTTGACCAATATTTATCTTTTTCGCCGATTTAAAAACCGAGCTGATTTGGGTAAACTGGTCAAATATTATCCTAAAGACAACTAGCTGTTGTAAACAACCTTAGCGGCATCAACCAACCTTAAAAACTCTGCTCGATATCCATTTTTATCTTTCCCTTTGGCCTTAGCCGCCAAATTTAGACAATGATCAAAAGTTGCTGTTCCTTTGTATTCAGAATCTCTTAATAGCATTCCGAACTCTGCCACTGCAGCCGAAAAATTAAAGTTATCAGACAATTTATCCGCGTCCATCACCTTATTAGGTAGGGTTCTCTCAATCAATTTAGACTTGTCACCATCTGGCGCTTTGTATCTAAATTTTACAGTAAGCATTTCATCATTGAATGCTGTGTTCGTCTCGCTATTTTGATATTTCAAAGGATCAACTCCAGTTTTCCCATCTCCTTCTCCTTTCAACACAACTTCATACAAAGCAGTAACAGAATGTCCTGCTCCAATCTCACCAGCATCCTTTTTATCATCATTAAAATCTTCATTATTTAATAGCCTGTTTTCATAACCTACCAAACGGTAAGACTCAATAACCGCAGGATTGAATTCAACTTGAATTTTTACGTCTTTGGCTATGGTTAATAAGGTTGCACCCATTTCTGTAACAAGTACTTTCTTAGCTTCAAACAGGTTGTCGATATATGCGTAATTCCCGTTTCCTTTATCTGCTAAAGTCTCCATTTTTGAATCTTTATAATTCCCCGTTCCAAAACCTAAACAGGTTAAAAATATTCCTGATTCACGCTTCTTGACAATTAGTTGTTCCATAGCATCATCTGAACTCATTCCAACGTTAAAATCTCCATCAGTAGCCAATATCACTCTGTTATTTCCTCCTTTGATGAAATTTTCTTGACAGGTTTTGTAAGCCAACTCAATTCCTTTACCACCAGCGGTTGATCCACCGGCTGATAATTTTTCCAAGGCCTCCATTATAGTTGTTCCATCTGACCCTTTTGTTGGCTTTAAAACCAATCCAGCGGCTCCCGCATAAACAACAATAGCTACTTTATCTCTATCTGTCAATTCATTCACCAAAAGCGAAAATGATTTCTTTAACAGCGGTAATTTATTCGCATTATTCATAGAACCTGAAACATCTAGCAGAAAAACTAAATTGCTTGGAGGTAAATCTGATTTATCAATGCGTTTACCTTGCAAACCAACATGCACTAACTTATTCTTAGACCATGGGCAGTCCCCCACCTCTGTTGTAATTGAAAAAGGTTGATTGTTATCTGGGTCTGGATAATCATAATTAAAATAATTGATCATCTCTTCTACCCGAACAGCACCTTTCTCTGGTTTTTGTCCGTTTAAAATAAATCTTCTTGTGTTTGAATAGGATGCGGCATCAACATCTACTGAAAAAGTTGACAAAGGCTCGGCAACTGAAGCTTTAAAACCATTTTCTGTAATTGAGTTATACGACTCCGTATTGTGAATTGTTGGATCTTCATGATAATACCCTCCTCCAACTCCAGAGTTGGCTGGTGCGCTTGCATTATTGTATGAATAACTTTTATTTCTTTTGACTTTATAATCGCGTTCGGATTTGGACTCTTCTTTATTTTCAATGATTGAAATGTCATCAACCTCCTCAATATCTGGCACCTCTTGATGCGTTTCCATTTTTACATCACGTACGGTAACTTTTCCTGCCTCAACCACAATGTTTGATCTCCTAAAAATTTGATGATTGGGTGACTGAACTTTGATGCTGTATTTCCCAGGTTTCAGACCTGTTACTTCATATTTACCCAATGAATCCGACAAGGTGTTTTTAACTATTTTTGAATCAACACTAGAGATTCGAATACTCGCATTAAATACAGGTCTTTTCTTATTCACTTCATACACATTGCCCTTGATTGTTCCCTCGTTTATTTGAGCATTCAGGCTAGTTGTAAAAAGAAAAATAAATACAGTAAGTAGTAAGTTGAATGATTTTGTTGCTTTCATGATATTCAGTTTTGATTGAATAAAGATGAAGCTGGAAAAGGTTCAATATTTATTTAATTTTATTTATAAAACTAGAGATCGATTCTGCTTGTAACTGATTTCTAATAAAGGCCGAACCAATTATTCCGCCATTGAAATAAGCGCAAGCCGTTTTGAAGGTTTTTGCATCATGAATACCGAATCCCATCAAAATAGGGAGTTCTATTTTCTCTTTCTGAATTCTTTCAAAATCAATTTTTTGCTCCTCAGAGAACTCACCTGTTTTACCTGTTGTTGAAGCAGAACTCACGTAATAGATGAATGTAGATGAATGCGATTTTATCTTTTCAAGTCGTTCCTGAGATGTCTTAGGCGTAACAAGGAAAGTAAGCGGAACTTCATATTTATCAAATATTTGTTTGTAATTCAATTCATATTCCTCTACCGAAATATCCGGAAT
>JAUHXX010000314.1 GCA_030426825.1 Bacteroidia bacterium
GTCACCACATGTTCATCACAGGTATGAATCCATTCTTAGGAGGTGTATTCGTATTTACAACCTTGTTGATTGCAATTCCATCTGCCGTAAAAGTATTTAACTACTTAACGACATTATGGAAAGGTAATATCAAATATACGCCTGCAATGTTGTTCTCAATCGGATTGGTTTCATCATTCATCACGGGTGGTATTACGGGTGTTATCCTTGCGGATTCAGCTTTAGATATCGCAGTACATGATACTTACTTTGTTGTGGCTCACTTCCACGTTGTAATGGGATTATCTGCCATCTTCGGAATGTTTGCTGGTGTTTATCACTGGTTCCCTAAGATGTATGGTAGAATGATGAATTCTAAATTGGGTATGGTACACTTCTGGTTAACTCTAGTTTCTGCCTACGGGGTATTCTTCCCAATGCACTTTGTTGGAATTGGTGGAGCTCCAAGAAGATACTATGATTACTCTGTTTACGAGAACTTTGATACGAACCAATTAGAGATGATGTTAGATTTAAATCAGATCATTTCAATCTTCGCAATCATTGGAGCATTAGCACAAGCAATCTTTATTTTTAACTTCTTCTACAGTACTAGAAGAGGTCAAGTAGCGCCGCAAAACCCATGGAAAGGAAATTCACTTGAATGGACTACTCCTGTGGAACACATGCACGGTAACTGGCCTGGTGAAATACCAACAGTTCATAGATGGCCTTATGACTATTCTAAGCCTGGAATGGAAGAGGATTATTGTCCTCAAAACGTTCCGCTACAAGAAGGCGAAGAAGAACATTAATAGACAGTTCAATTTAATTATATTAAAATCCCATCTAGTTTGCTAGGTGGGATTTTTGCTTTAATTACTTGACTTTCTGGGCTTTTTTGCTTATGTTATAGTATGAAGAAACAAATACTAAGCAAAATGAAAACAATATTACTAATACCATTAATTCTTGGATTTGCTTGAACTTCTAAGTCCCAATCTTTGGAACTTAGTGAAGCAATGAAAGGGCAAATTTATATAGAGGCCGTTGTAGATAACGAGCCTGCAATTTTAAGTAGTGAAGACCTCATTATTTTCTTAGATGAGACTGAGGCCACATTTAGGTATATTCTCGATCCAGCAACCTTAAAAGGTCTAAATGATGAATATCAGCAGAAGCTTAATCAATTAGAAAGCAAAATTGTAATTGAAGGCTTTCTAGAAATGCAGAAAATACCGCAAACGAGTCATGAACCTATGAGGGTAGATGTTCAAGCATCAACGAGTGGGTCTGAAATGAATGAACTGGCATTCGGTGAGGCGAATCTGAGGTATATGCACAGCCAATGGTTTGACACCTTATTAAAAATGAATTTAACTTTTAAAAAAGGGATGTTGGGGTTTGCAAGTGTTTTAAATATAACCTCTGATGAAATCCACATAACAATCAAACATCCGGTCATTCACCAGAATATATAAGATAAACATCACTTTGTTATCCATTTTTACTCCTCAACAGAAATAGTC
This sequence comes from Bacteroidia bacterium, assembly GCA_030426825.1. GTDB lineage: Bacteria > Bacteroidota > Bacteroidia > Flavobacteriales_D > Crocinitomicaceae > Paracrocinitomix. Next base: position 1,509 of record JAUHXX010000314.1, read on the forward strand.
TTTTCTTAAAGCTGTATATTTGAGCTAAAGATGGAAGAACTAGAGTCATTTGATTATAGGGGAGAAGAAAATTTCTCGGGCAAAGAAGAAGAAATCGATAAAGTCTTGCGACCTAAGATGTTCAACGACTTTGCAGGTCAACATAAAGTCATTGAAAATTTAGAAGTTTTCGTTGAGGCCGCTAAACAGAGAAACGAATCTTTAGATCACGTGCTATTACATGGTCCTCCAGGACTAGGTAAAACGACTTTGGCAAATATCTTAGCCAATGAACTAGGTGTGGGGATTAAAATCACCACAGGTCCTGTGTTGGATAAACCTGGAGATTTGGCCGGTCTTTTGACCAATCTTGAAGAGGGTGACGTATTGTTCATTGATGAAATTCATAGACTTTCACCAGTAATAGAAGAATATCTTTATTCTGCCATGGAAGATTTTATGATCGATATCATGATTGATTCTGGACCATCAGCAAGAACAGTTCAACTGACACTGAATTCTTTTACCTTAATTGGAGCAACAACAAGATCAGGTCTTTTAACTTCACCTTTAAGAGCACGATTCGGCATCAATAGTCGACTTGAATATTACGACACAGAAGTTTTATCCAATATTGTGACTAGAGCAGCGGGCATTTTGAATGTAGAAATCATTGAAAATGCGGCCATAGAAATTGCTAGAAGAAGTAGAGGTACACCTAGAATTGCTAACGCATTGTTAAGAAGAGTCCGAGATTTTGCCCAGATAAAAGGTAATGGAGTAATAGATTTAGACATTGCCAATATTGCTTTAGAAGCACTAAATGTGGATCAAAATGGCTTAGATGAAATGGATAACAAGATTTTATCCGTCATTATAGATAAGTTCAATGGTGGACCGGTTGGGTTAACAACAATTGCCACAGCCGTAGGAGAAAATGCAGGAACCATTGAGGAAGTATACGAACCATTCTTAATCAAAGAAGGATACATTATGCGAACTCCAAGAGGAAGAAAAGTTACTGAGAAAGCATATAAACACCTAGGTCGAGATCTGGGCTTTTTCCAAAAAGGCTTATTCAATGAATAAGGAGCAAATTTCTGCTCTCATTAAATCCCATGCAGATCGCTTGGGATTTTTATCTTGTGGAATATCGCGCGTACAATTTTTAGATGAGGAGGCAAAGCATCTTGAGAATTGGTTAGCTAAAAATTACAATGGTAAAATGGCTTACATGGCCAATCATTTTGATAAGCGATTGAATCCCGCATTGCTGGTTGATGATGCCAAATCTGTCATCTCTGTTTTGGTCAATTATTATCCTGAAAAAGATTTGTTCGATCAAAAAGAGATTAAAATTTCAAAGTATGCCTATGGCAAAGACTACCATCAAGTGATCAGGGCAAAATTGAATGAGTTGATTGATATCATAACTGAAGAGGTTGGTGAAGTCAATGCTCGTTGTTTCACAGATTCAGCTCCTGTTTTAGATAAAGCTTGGGCAGAGCGTTCTGGGCTTGGATGGATAGGAAAAAACGCCAATCTGATTTCAACTCAGAAAGGATCTTTTTTTTTCATTGGAGAGATTATTATTGATCTGGAACTTGCTTATGACCTTCCAGCAACTGATCACTGCGGAACTTGCACCAAATGTATTGACGCCTGTCCAACTGAAGCAATAGTGCAACCTCAATTAGTAGATGGTTCTAAATGCATTTCTTACCTCACGATAGAATTGAAGGATGAAATTTTACCTCCGTCATTCAAAGATCAAATGGATGGTTGGGCTTTTGGCTGTGATGTTTGTCAAGATGTTTGTCCGTGGAATCGATTTTCAAAGCCGCATACTGAAGAAAGCTTTAACCCACATCCAGAATTGGAATCTGCAGATTTGACTCAACTCACCAAAGAAACCTTCAATGAACTATTCAGAAAATCGGCGATTAAAAGAACAAAGTTTGAAGGGCTCAAAAGAAATATAGAATTCTTAAAAAAGAAGGCATAAAAAAATCCCGTCCTTATCAGAACGGGATTAATTATAAATTTTTGTTGGTTTAAGCTTTCTTAAAAGCCACTCTTAACACATCTGGATAGGTACTCCCGAAATTTGATATGCACCACTCCTTAAATCCATCTATTTCATCAGATTTCAACCAGCTCAAGGCTTTCTTTAATTCTTTCTGAAATAATAATTTGTCGAAACTAACTTTCGTTAGGATCTCCTTGCATAATTCTAACATATGATTCGGTTCTTAAATAGTTCCACAAAAATACCCTTTTGTTCGACTAAACATTGAAAATCAAAGACGAACTTATTCACAATTCTTCTTTCAATTAACATTGGGTACTTTATTAAGACGTTATTTGGTTTGTTTTATTTTCTATAAGGTACTAAAAAAATGTTAATTCTCCTTGATAAAATTCTATAGGATTTAAACTTTAACAGAATTTTTGTTGTGTAGAATATTTTAACAGTTCGTATCTTAGCTCAATGAGAAAAATACTAATACTCTTTTCCCTAATTTCATGTGTTCAAATTAGCATGGCGAGTATCGTTCAGGATACCTTATACATCTATAAAGACACAATCACCATTGCAAACGTTAATGTGCAGATGTGTGTTTTTAGCGATAGCGCTTTTTTCAAACCCGAAAATTTTACATTTGAATTGAATTCAGATGACACCCTGGATCTACATGTTATCAATATTGACACGTTGGCTCATACCTTTACCATTGATGGTGTCCTCACTGGTTCAAACACAATTGCAGCCAGCTCTTCAGC
>JAUHXX010000315.1 GCA_030426825.1 Bacteroidia bacterium
AACCAAGAATTAAACATAACAATACAATTCCCATAAAGAAAGGTCCACCTTCAATGAATCTTTTCTTTAACTCAGTTGTAAGGGTATAACCTCCAGTGTTTGCAGATTCCTCTTCTGCTGAAGTCGCGGATTCGTCCACTTCTTCCACAACTGGTTCGTCAATAACTTCTTCAACTGCTTCTATGGCTGAGTCACCTTCAACTGGTAATTCATCTTGAGCCATTGAATTTGTTGAAATTCCAAAGGTTAAAAAACCTGCAATAGCGAATGATGCTAATACTTTTTTCATTTTTAATTGTTTTTATTTTAAAGTTCGGTGCTTTTTAACATACCTAAAAAGCGTCTGCTAAAGTACAAAATTTTCTAACTCATGCTAATCCAAAGGGCATTTTTCCTTACCAAATCCTGTTATCAAATTGTTACCTCACCACAAATGTTTTGTGTCATGAGTTCAATTCTTTCTTTTTGATCTGAGGTTTGTCCTAAAACGTGCATCATTTTAGTTACTGCGGCTTCAGTTGTAATGTCCCGTCCACTAATAACTTCGAGGCGTTTGAAGTGTACAGATGTTTGATACAATCCGAGCACTACATTCCCCTGAGCACATTGTGTAATATTCATTACAATTCCACCCGATTCCATATAATCTGCTATCATCTTCTCAAATTCTGGAGATGAAAAACTGTTACCATTACCAAAAGTTTCTAAAATCACGCCTTCTACTTTTGAAAAATCAAAGAGCGTTTTGATAGATTTAATCGGCATCCCTGGAAATAATTTAACCAGGGCAATATTCGAATTAAAATTCGTGACCAATTCAAGTTCTTCTTTTTGCGATCGATATAGCGAATTGTGATCAATTTTAATATTGGTTCCAGCTTGTGCCAACAATGGATAGTTGTAACTTTTAAACGCTTCAAAATTAAAGGTGCTGATTTTCGTTACACGATTACCCTTGTATAACTGAAATTCAAAATATAGTGCAACTTCTTGAATAACTGAGTTGCCGCTCATATCTTTCATTCCTGCCATTTCAATTGCAGTAATCAAATTCTCTTTACCATCTGTTCTAATTTGTCCAATTGGTAATTGAGATCCCGTAAATATCACCGGCTTTTTTAATCCTGGGAGCATAAAGCTTAATGCAGCTGTTGTGAAGGCCATTGTATCCGTGCCGTGAAGCACTACAAAGCCATCATAGTTAGCATAGTTGTCAAAGATCGTCCTTGCAATGTCTGCCCACAATTCAGGATTCATGTCTGAAGAGTCAATTGGTTCATCAACTGAAAAGGTGTCTAATTCATAATCAAATTGCTTTAACTCTGGAATGCTCGCATAGAGCGATTCAAAGTCAAAGGGCTTTAAGGCTCCGGTTTCTGGGTCATTGATCATGCCAATAGTGCCACCGGTATAAATTATTAGAACCTTTGGGTTTATCATTACGTTTGGTCTTTTATCAAATTAAAGTTTCGAAAATAAACATTTTCTAGGCTTTGGCGCCATCAAAAAGGCCAAATACAAAGTAAGGCTTTAGATATTGAAAAGTTATGGGTAATTGATTGTGCGGTGCAAACCATTTATTTATCCTTTGTAAATGTATTAGGATATTAATCGGCAAGACTTCGACAGGCTCAGTCTGACTGTGCTTATTACAAGCCACTTGCAATTTAATAGTTTTAAATAATCATTGTACCTAAAGATTCTTTTTGTTATAAATGCTTGTTCGGTCAGACTGAGCCTGTCGAAGTCGGGATGACAGAAGCACAGTATTTGATTATGTTTGGTAATCGAGCGGAGTCGAGCATAATTTGTTGCTCTCAGATGCTTATTTAAATGCGGTAATCGAGCGGAGTCGAGATTACAGCCCAAACAACTCCTTGGCATTCTTGGTGGTAACAGCTGCCACTTCTTCAATAGAAATTCCTTTCACCTCTGCAAGTTTAGATGCCACATAAGTGATGTACGAAGTTTCGTTTCTTTTTCCTCTGTTAGGATGTGGAGCCAGGTAAGGGGAATCTGTTTCTAAAATCAAATGGTTGAGTTCAATATCCTTTATGACTTTATCTAATCCTGCGTTTTTAAAGGTCAAAACCCCACCAAGACCCAATTTAAATCCGCCATAGTTGAGAATATGTTGAGCTTGATCTTGCGTCCCAGTGAAGCAATGAAAAACACCTGTCAAGCGATCATCATTCAGTTGATCAACTATTTCAAAAGCTTCATCAAAGGCATCTCGAACGTGAATAACTATCGGAATCTTGAGTTCTTTAGCCCATTCAATTTGTTGCTCAAACGCTTTTTGTTGGTAGCCTAAAGTAGATTTGTCCCAATACAAGTCCATTCCAATTTCCCCAACGGCAATATATTTTCTGTTGAACAAGTGCTCTTTAATTACGGCTAATTCAGACTCCCAATTTTCAGTAACCGAACAAGGATGAAGCCCCATCATTGCCAAGCAATTATCAGGAAAATCTTTTTCTAATTGATGCATGGGCTCAATAGACTCAAGGTCAATATTGGGCAATAACATTTTTGAAACTCCAGCATCTAGAGCGGCTTGAATAACTGAGTGTCTGTCTTCATCAAATTGATCAGAGAATAAGTGCGTATGCGTGTCTATAAGGTTCATTATTCGGGCCTTGAGTACGTTTAGAATTGTTTTGCTCGACAAAGCTAAGCATTTCTTCTATGTTACGTGGGCTTCGTTCGCTCCAGCTTCGCGGAGCTGTTCGTTCGGCTTTGCATCACGCTTAATGCGTGATTAAAGCCTGTTCGTGCGTTCATCAAACCGGCTTTGCCAATTTGATTCTCTGTTCGAATCGTCTTGCAAAAAGTAAAACGAACAGAGAAAAGTTTGCCGTAGGCGGACTTTGAACGCACGAACAGGCTTAAGAATCGGCAGAGCCGAGCCGCAAAGCCGAACGAACAGCGACATGGCGCAGCCATAGATGCGAACGAAGCCAAGAGATGAAAAAATTATCAGTTTTTGAATGAATTGAAAGGGCTTCTAAAGCCTCCTAACGCCCGAAACCTAATGCCAATCCGGACAGGTGTCACAGCCATTCTTAGTTCTTAGATAAAACAAGAATCCACCAACTATTTCCCATTGGCCGAATAAGAAAGTTTGTTTAACATAATGATCTTGATCGTCTATAGTCGCATTTTTTGGTAGGTGAACGAACCCACCCGAAAAATTGTTTTGTAAAAAGAAATGGTTGAAAAAATCAAATCGAATACCAGAATGCAACGAAATACCGTATCCACCTATTTTTTGACGTGTATGGTAAATTTCCCCATCCCAGTTAAAATCGGTTTGTGTAACAATAGCACCAATTCCACCACCTAATCTTCTTTGAATGGCAAACTTTCGATTATTCGTTTTATAAATTGGCGCAGTATTGTTTAACTGGATAGACCAATAATTTAAGCCATTGGTATTTTCATAATGCAAATCATCTTCTCTTATCAGGACTTTACCATCTGCATCTGTATAAACACCATTCAATTGACTATTGGTAGTTCCTTCAATGACGCCGTTAATCAGCAAGTTTTGATAATCGCGCATTACATACTTCATGTGGTCGATCCCCACCGAAACATCCCACCTATGTTTATAATACCAACCAATCCTCACATTGAACTGAGGTACTGTAATGGTAGCAGGGTTAACGTATGTTTTGAAGTCATTAGAAGGACGGTCTTTTGCAGCAGCATTTTTTAATGTGAAGTTATATTGCGGTCCAATAAAATTGATATTACTTTTTGTATAACCCGATCGATTATATCCCCAATAGAAATAGACTGTATTTTTTTGAGTCCCAAATTTTTTTTTATACGAATAGCGTTGTCCATCAACTACAGTTGAAATCAAGATTAATCCAATTAATAAAAGACCTTTTAAATGCTTCACTTAGTACTTATAAGTATTTGGGCAATTATTGTTACGTTTTTCGGTATCCAAAATTACTACTATTTTCGTTGATATGGCGGATCATAACGAATTAGGAATTTTAGGAGAGCAATTGGCTGTTGATTTTTTAATCAAAAAGGGATATAAAATCCTAGATCGAAATTTCCGGTTTAAAAAATTAGAAGTAGATATAATCTGTGAATTTGAGGATACTTTGGTCGTTGTTGAAGTGAAAACACGAAATAGCGATTACCTCACTGACCCACTAGAACTGGTGTCAAGATCAAAACAAAAAGGTATTGTTAAAACTGCCGATCAATATATTCAAGAACATGAAATTGATTTAG
>JAUHXX010000316.1 GCA_030426825.1 Bacteroidia bacterium
CTGTTCACAGTCCCTTCCACATTGAACACGGTTCTGTCTGGTTTCACTTCTACCAAATCCCTTTCGGCAACCACAGTCAAACCGCTCAAACTGTCTCCGTCACTTTCGAAATTGATGATCCCCAGTTCTGTTGTAGGACTGTTCACCTTTATGTCTGCCTTTGTCAAATCCGGATAACCAACAGCTTTACCAATCAGGTAATAATCACCATAAGCAATATTCATCATTACAAACGAACCGGAATCTGATGTAGTTTCAACCTTAACCACAGCACTGTCGGCCGCGCTGAATAAGATGACATTGGCAAACATGACAGGCTCACCATCTCCACTCTGCAAAGTACCTTTCACGGTAGATTGTGCAACACTTAAATTAGCCAATAAAAGACCGAATAGTAGGAACATGTATTTCATAGTGCTGCAAAAGTAGGGTAAAACTTTGGCTGGAGGTAAGAGAATTGTGCAAGATTTGCGAACGGATTTATATCTGGTCGGAAATGTGGGTTGGGTGGTGGAATTGGAGTAGTAATTGCTTTCAATCCGTTTTTGTTGGTTGGAAGAAGTTGATCAAATGCTTCCTATCACTCAGTCCATTACTATCTTAGAATATAAAAAAAGAAAGGGGCACCTTAAAATTGTTCTTTCTTTTTGATGGGCTGTTTATCCTGCTCTTATTACATATTATTCTTGGCCCGATCAATTTAAACTCCCGATCAAATTTTCAAATGAGTTTCGTATACCGTCCAAATCTGCAAATAGTTTTTTTCTTTCAGCCAAAATTTCTTTGATATCCCTATGCTCTAATTGTTTCGATTGAATATAAACGCCTAAGCTCAGGTTATAATTTTTTTTGCTCAGTTTACTTTTTGAGACAATTTTGGAAGGTAAACTGTTCAAAACTTTGTGATCAGAAATAGCAGAAACCATAAGCTTATAAACTTTTTCCTTCAGTATGTTTCTGTTGCCTTCATTTACAGCGAGTTTTTCCGTATTTATCAGTAGAACATCTCCATTATTCTTTCGTTTGTTAATATAAATTATGCATACTGGAATCGCAGTGAAACCAAATGTTCTTCTTGGCATTTGAACCACTGCATTTAGCCAGCCGGAATCTATTAATTTCTTTCTTAACTGTATGTTAGATGCATCATGCAAAATTGATTGAGGCAGAACAACTACAGCCTGACCAAACTCTGACAACTGATCCATTATTTGCGTGAAATATTGTACTTCACTTCTTTTGGAAGGAAATTGACTTGACCACTCACCGGATATGACTGGCTCATTTCTTTTTCCGTACGGAGGATTCGAAATTATTAAATCCATCTTTGGCAATGAAGGATCAAACGCTTGCTTATTAATTTGAATAGTATTAATCGGAAAATCTGTCAAATAGTTTCTAATATAATTCCAGTTAAAGTCAGTAAACGTTCTATTGCCAAAAATTTTCACTCCCTTATCCGCTCGTAGCTGAACATAATGTAAAAAGTTACCGCTTCTTGCAAATGGATCATAGACTGTTTTGACATCCTTCCAATCGACTATAGCTGTTACAAACTTAGAAAGTTCAATGGGTGTATAAAACTGACTAATCTTCTCATCCAAATCATTCAACCAACATAACTTTTCTTCAACCGACGAATTGCAAACCTCATCTATAAGAGATTTTAGCCGATCAAAATCTATGTTCTTATTTGATCTAGGCTTAATGCCATCAAGAAGTTTCCAATCTACATGTATATGTTCTTTGTGTTCTTTAACAAAATTTAGCCAATCAACATACCCCCCGATTCCCTCCAATCGACTTAATTTCCTGGCGTAGATCAAGGAAGAAATCATGGCTAACTTGTCCTGGGATTGAACAGGTATTCGTGAAAACAATTGTAAAATTCGATCTGCATACTTTTGCACACTCATTCTATCTCGTCTTAAATATTCCTTTTAAAAAACTCCAAAACCCAACCTGTTTATTATTGTTGATTGTACAATTGTTATAATAGTTAATTGTTTGAGGCGACTTTTTCTTTTTGTTTCCCATAGATAGGTATTTTATTGATTAAATTCCAACCAAAGCTTGTCAGTAGCTCTGATCCATTCTGAATAATTTTATTTAGTTTTTCACTCTCCATCTCAAGCTGTTTTTGGAGTGTTACAATTTTGTTCTGGTCTTCCATACTAATGATTGGGATTTCCAGTTGGCCCAGATCTTTCTTAGACAATGAAGGCACAGCACCACCTTTCATGAGTTGTTTAAGATTTTCAATGGTTTGATCTTGCTGTAAATACCACAATAGGTAATAGGGATTGATCTGTTTATTGAATACACGTATCATAAAGAAAGATGAAGACAGTATTGTTGGACTAAACAAGTTGTTCTGATCGAATATCAAGGACTTAATGTTAAGTCCTTTGTTAGATAAACCTATGTCCTCAGGACTCAACACATGATTGTCAATCGATGGATAAACATGAGGATCCACAAAAGTGCCCGCTTCCTCCAGGCCATGATCCGATATGTCTTTGGGTTGTAGTATTTTGAATTCGCCTGTTGCATATTCTTTTATTTTGCCCTTAAGACTATATCCTGTTCTGATATTAGCAAGTTCTTTTAGCTTTGGCATATTCTGTATTTCAAATAGTGAAATTCAAATATACAGGATTGAACTCGTAAAAACAAACACTATTTAGAATAGTGAAAAAAGACAGGGAATTCGTTACTTATCTTTAATAATACCTAACTCTCTTAAGATATCGTACTTAAACTTACTCATCGGGCGTTTATGGAAGTTTTGTTTGTCAGGCTCAACTCCAAAAACCAAACGGTAAATTTCTTTTTCTGGTAATCCAGCTTTTGGAAAAAATTTCTGTAACTTATTTATGTAGTTTTCTGAATATTTCTCCTTTATTTCAATCAAATCTTTTAACTCGGGTAAATGCGCATTATACATCCTATCTATATGGATTTTCTTGAGCGTATTGAGCGCTTTCTTATTGGTGTTTTGGGATCGAACATAAATATGATATTCATGCTTTTTAGAAGGAATATAACTGAAACTAAAATCATCGGTTTGGTCCATATCCCGATATGGATGAATGTGTTTTTTCAGGTCTAGTATGGCGTCACCTTTGGATGAGCTATTACACGTGTAGCAACTTGGGATCAAGTTATAAAATGACAGAGCAAGAAGCGGGTGTTTCGACTTTGGGTACCAATGGTCGAATTGAGGACGCATCAACTTTTTGTTTTTTTCTGTTGTGAGTGTGGTGGTATACGTTCGATTGCAGTAGGTGCATGATCGTCTGTCAAGATTTTCAGCTAGTTCGTAAAGACTATATTGATAGTCTGGTTCTCTTTCGCTCAGCCAATCATAATTAAATATTTTGCTCAGATCTTCAAAAAAAAGAGATAATCCACTATAACTAGAAGCCTTTTGCTTCTTACTGGCTTTAAAGAAATTTGACAAATTTCCCAATTGAGTCTGTGTTAGCACAAAACTGTAAAAATCATGCTCTGCCCCCAATAGCTCTTCAGGCACTCCAGAAATAATCTTATTCAAATTCGCATCTTCAGATAAGTACTTGATGATTTTTGATTCAAGAGTTTTCGAGGATTTAAAAGTTAATTTTCGTGAATTACAAATTCTACAATTTGGTTTCGAGCATGAGTTAATAATACCTAACTTACTTGTCACTCGACAACGAATTGCAAGATGGTGGGCTTTTAATGCTTTCGATACCGAGTGAGAAGTAGGATCTATATACAACATCTGGCCTAAGGATTTAAATTAATACTGCCAATATCAACTCCCGCATTTTCCGCCATCTTGCGGAAAGTTTCTTCTAGTTTCTCTTTTTTGGTTTGCTCATCTTGAATGGAAAAGAACATATCCAGTAACTTATTCTTTAGAACGGGTTCTCCAATAGTTTCGATGATAGATTGATGGTAATTCATATCATTATTTGTTACCTCAAGTCCACTTAGATGCTGTTCTATCTCTTCTATTTCCTGGTTTAAAATATCTCTTTCTTGTGCATCATCATCAAGTTGCTCCAATTCTTTATTAAGCCGCTTCAGTTGTTCAGTCAATAAACGGAAGTTTAAAAACGCAATGGTCTCCTCTATCTTGAGTTTAGCAAACTCCCCCATAAATCCATTCTCAAGAAAGAAATCATTGGCCAATAAATCATGGATATTGGCACCGAAGGTTTGATTGTGTTCTGTATCATCAGGTTTCCC
>JAUHXX010000317.1 GCA_030426825.1 Bacteroidia bacterium
ATGTTCTGCTTGATAAGTTGAGAACAGAACTGAATCGATAACTTGACCTTCGTATAGCGTATCTGCTGTAACTTTAAAAGACAGAGTGGCTGAACTTTCATAGACAATTCCTACATCTTGAATTAAATGGCTAATATCTCCTGCATTTTCGCCTTTTCCTTTGCCAATATCCCCAACCAGAATAGTGGTTTCTTCATCCAATCGAATGGATGCCTCATTCAAACTTGTGGTTCCATCATTAGTGTAACCATCTCCCCAAAAATAGAAGTTACCGTTTTCATCAGTTGTGGTACTCTCTAACATTCTCTCTTTGGTATCATTTACGAATATATTATTGGCCGGAACAAAGTTTTGATACAAATAAATCGTTCGATTAGCAACAGGCGTATTTGAGCAGTCAGTCACTAATTTGCCTTTCAAGAATGCCTTGTTTGGATTCTTTTTACACGAAGCTGCAAGAATAACTACAGCTAAAAATAATATCAAGTTTTTCATGGTTCAAAATTACATTAAACATTTATTTCAATACCTTAGTTAACAGAAACTTATCAATGGCGGATTGTAAAAATTGTAATACCCCAATTCAAACGACTGATCAATTTTGTGCCAATTGCGGACAAAAAAATCGTGAGAAACTGACCTTAAAAGTTTTATTAGGAGAGTTAGCAAATGCGTATTTGTCTTGGGATTCTAAATTATTCAGAACACTTAAACCGTTGTTTTTTAAACCTGGAGAGGTATCCAAAAATTACTTAGCCGGAAAGCGTAAGCACTATGTGGCACCTATGCGAATTTATTTATTCGCAAGTGTGATGTTTTTTATTTTGGTTTCTTTATTCGGTACGAGAGTAAGTCCAGGTCCTGCGAGTGAAGATGATCAAATATTTCACTTATCCTTTGATGAAGAATCTGAAAACATTCCGAGAGACAGTTTACTCTTGATGATTGAACATGATCGTCTTGGCGAGTTGAGTATTTTAAAAGAACGACAAGATGGATTTTGGAAGGAGTTTGTAAAACAAGGAATTATCGTTAGCATTCAATCAGGAAACTTTTTAGGCTTTTTGCAAAAGAACATTTCTTTTATGTTCTTCATTTTTATTCCTGTTTTTGGATGGATACTGAAGCTTTTTCACCGTAAGCGGAGAATGGATTATATTGAACATTTGGTGTTTGGCTTGTATTTACATGCTTTCATTTTTTTCACCCTTTTTATAACATTGAGTATCGCCCACATTATTGGGCAGGGTTGGCCAGTGTTTGTTGGTGTCCCATCATTGGTGATTTATTTGGCAGCAGGGATGCATAACTTTTATGAGGCAAGTTGGTTAAGAACAATTCTAAAAACCATTTTTATTCTCTTGGTTTATATCATCTTGTTTAGCATGTTTTCTTTGCTTACTATTGGCATCACGATTTGGTTTTATTAATTGTATTTTCATGCGTCATTTCATCTTTTTTTCAGTTTTTTTGGTAGTTATAAGTTGTTCTGAGTCAAATAAATCAGATCAAAATCATGAAAATAACGAGACATTGACCGTTAATAACTTAGATCAATCTTCTGATGAATCTGAACAAATCAATCCTGACTTAAAATTGGATTTTTCGTCTTATCAATTGCCTTTTAAATTGATTGCTAATCCAAGTGGAGGATCCTGTTATACTTATGAACTTCAAGATGCTAACAAAGAAAAAGTTAAGTTAAATGAAGAACTTATTACAGCATTTGATTGTCCTTCAATGCTCGATTTGCATGAAGGCAGCTTGCTGACTTATCAAGTGAAGAATGATATATTTCTGCTAGATCTGAAGGATGGTTTAAAAAGAAAGATAATCACATTATATGAAGGTGTTGATGGAATTAGTAATCCAGCATGGAACTCAGCAGAGCAGCTACTATTTGTTGTCGTTAATCAAGAGAAAGTGGGTAATTATGAAACCAACACACGGCTTCTATTTGTTGATTTAGCTGAAGCAGGATTGAAAAAAAGAAAGTTTGACCGGTTAGTCAATTTTTCTTGTGGAAGCATTTGCTCAGCTCAACCAGGTTTAGATTTTGGTTTTTTGGGTGAATCCACATTATGGTATAAACGGCATGAAATGATCGGTGAAGGAAGTATCCGCTTAATTTCTCTGGATGATGAAGAATACGTGGACCATGAACAGATACATACATTGATTTCATGCGCATTTAATAAGGATGCCATCACTTTTTGCAAATTGATTGATGAACAACAAAAACTTTGGGAAAAAGAAATAGACTTGGCCGTTGGTGGTGATAGAATAGATAACCTTCTTCATATGGAAAGAACGGATGAATATTGCCTTTATGTGTATCATACAAGGGCTGAACATGGCAGGGGAGGTGAAGACGGATATTTCTATACACTTACTGATTATCAAGGAAACATTTTACGTTCAAATGATTTTATAGGCTTTGGCGCAGATTCGATTTCAGTAGAACTAACCTCCACAAACTTGATATTCAAGATTTATAAAAAAGATGCGAATCAAGAAATTGTCACAATCCCTTTGCCTGAATAAAAATGTTATACCACGATCCTACTTTTTCTGATATCCTTAATCATCAATTGAAGGCTAGAACTTCCATTCCAATGGTTTTCTTCTAAGGTGTACACAATGTCAATCGGCCCAGCCTGAAGTGCCGAAAACCAATCGGCTTGCCCAAAAGCAATCCCGTTCAAAATCAATCCGGGATACTCATCTTGCATCAGTACCAATTTTAAGTGTTCATCTTTTAAAACTCTAGAATTGCCGGTATCTTTTACTGCACGACTCACAAAAACTGGTCGCTTGTTTTCAGGACCAAAAGGGCCAATTTGTTTTAAGATTCTGTAAAATCTAGGGATGCCTCCTCGTTGTTCTTCAAAAATATCTCGAAAGTCAATCTCGCAATCAATAGATATTTCGGGCACTAGTTGTTCTTCAGTAATCTGACGCGCAACTACTTGATCAAATTTCAGTTTGAAGGGCACCACTTGATCTAAATCTAGCGTCATTCCAGCTGCATAAAAATGCCCGCCAAATTGTTCAATTAAGTCTGAGCATTCATTGATAGCCTCGTATACATTGAAGCCTTGAACTGATCTGGCAGAGCCTACTGCTTTACCGTTTGATTCAGTTAAAACCACAGTTGGCCTGTAATAGGTTTCTGTTAGTCTGGATGCTACAATTCCAACAACTCCTTTATGCCAATTCTCATTGAAAACTACCGTTGATTTAGCGTTTAACAACCATTCGTCTTTTTCAATCATACTCAAGGCCTCTTGCGTAATTTCACGATCAAGCCCTTTTCTTGTTTCGTTGTGTGTATTGATTAATTTTGAGATGTCTTCAACTTCTGCAAGCGTCTCGGCCAAAAGCAACTCCACTGCCTTGTTTCCAGAATCAATTCGGCCTGCGGCATTAATTCGCGGTGCAATTGAAAAAACGACATCTGTAACACTCAATTCTCCAGTTTTATTTGCCAATTTTAGTAAGGCTTCAAATCCAACTCTTGGTGTCTGATTTAACAGGTGTAAGCCATAATAGGCCAAAATTCTATTTTCGCCGGTCATGGGAACAATATCTGCTCCAATTGCAACCATTACTAAATCTAACAGATGGTAAATATCATCTAATTCATTGCCTCTTGTTTGATTAATGGCTTGCGCTAACTTAAAGCCCACGCCGCACCCGCACAGTTCTTTATAAGGATATTCACAACCTTCTTGTTTAGGGTTTAGTAAAATGGCATCTGGCAATTCAGATCCCGGCATGTGATGATCACACACTATAAAATCAATGCCTTTTGCTTTCGCTTCGGCTATTAAACCTACTGCTTTAGTTCCACAGTCTAAAGCGATTATCAATGAAAAACTGTTGTCTTCCGCGAATTCAATTCCAGCTTTGGATATGCCATATCCTTCTTTGTATCGATCAGGAATATAATATCCTACTTGGTCATATTCTGCAGTTAAAAAGCTATACATCAAAGCCACCGAACTTGTACCGTCAACATCATAATCACCATAAATTAAAATGTTTTCGTTCCTTGCAATGGCTTGTTCAATGCGATCAACCGCGGCCGACATCCCCTTCATTAAGAAAGGGTCATACAGGTCTTTTATTTCAGGTCTAAAAAATGATTTTGCTTCGTCAAAAGATCGTATTCCACGCTGCGCCAATATACTCGCTACTGGTCTTGAA
>JAUHXX010000318.1 GCA_030426825.1 Bacteroidia bacterium
TTTTACCATAAACTCTGCCTGCAGCAGCGGTACCCCTGCACATTCCTGACATAGTACCTCTTTTACCCGCCAGAGCCATACTATTCTTTAGGGCACTTCCTGTGTTTTGTTTGTGCATAAATGTGAGCATATCCACCAAAAATTTTGCGCTAACTGAGTTTGAACGAGATAGTCCGCTACCGTCTGTCATATTAAGGCCTGCCGCTCCAATCTTTCCCGACCAGTACTTTTCACAAGCCAGTGCACCATTATAGGTACTACCGTATCCTGCTCTTTTCACCGAAATTTGACATAAAATATGTTCAGCAAACAAATTGATACTATTTCTATTTGTGATGTTAATAATGGATAAAAGAGAAGGTGATTTATGAGTGTAAAGCAGATTAAGTTCCGGTTTTTCAAAAGGCTGTCCCTGAGTCAATTCTCGCATGGTTACTGGGGCATATAAAATGTCAATCCCGTTTTGTTCAAGTATATAATCTAGCTCAATTCCCGCAACGAGCTCTGGATCAGGAATACTCGCTCTAACCCCAAAGTCTTCTTGTCCTTTTGGTATTGAGCCTCTTACAAACCAATCTGTTGACCAAGGAGCACCGTATACATAAGCATTGTCTTTTTTAGAGTCTGCAGCTTTCACATAATTTCTAATGTTAATTCCAGGGATATATGGACTTGTGCATATAATTGTAGTTGAATCTCCAGCGTTTGGTCCAGTTTTAAAATGGTAGGTACATAAGTTGTCAAAAATCGTTAATCCCGCAGGACCAGCTCCATAATAATTACCCATATCTCCCCATATCCAACCTGAAGGGGCGCCTTGGTAAGAGTAAATTGAACCGTCAGCTATCACTCTACCTACAACTTTCTTAATGCCTAGAGCAACCAGAGTATCTGCCCACTCTTGTAAAAAATCAGATTGATGCCCTTCCTTATTAAAATATTTTGAACCAAGTGTTGGATCACCTCCGCCAATGAGATAAATATCTCCATACAAAGTACCGTTGGTATCAATTTCACCAGAATACATAATTTCGGTTTTAAAACGATAACCTGAGCCAACCATTTGAAGAGCACTGGCTGTCGAAACTAGTTTCATTGTTGATGCAGAAGGGATGCTCATATTAGAATTGTAATCCGCAATGACATCTCCGGTGATCATGTTTTTTACATAAAAACTGAAGGCAGAATTTTTCAAAGTCTTATAAGTCATCATTTCATCAGCCCTCGACTGAATAGCGTTTTGGGGCTTAGTGTCTTCAGTTTGAGCAGAAACTCTAAAAATTGAAAATCCTAAAAAAATACAAAGAAATAAATGCTTCATTTTACTATTAATGCCTAGTTACAAGTTATATTTGTCAATCTAAAAGTAGAAACTTTGTGCGGGATAATTGGTATATGGGCAAAAAATAAAGAAGGAGAAAAATCCTTCGACCAATTAGTTGCTGCAGTTTCATCAATGAGACACAGAGGTCCTGATGTTCAGAGCAGCAAGAGACATGCCAATGTTGCCTTGGGACATGCCCGTTTATCTATCATTGACACTTCTTCGCATGGAAATCAACCCATGGTGGATGACACGGGGAAGTATGAACTCATCTTCAATGGTGAAATTTATAATTATCAAGAATTAAAGTTAGAGTTAATAGATAAGGGAGTTGAATTTCAGTCAAACTCGGATACTGAAGTGCTGTTATATTTGCTCATAAAAGAGGGCAAAAATGCCGTACATAGGTTAAATGGATTTTTTTCATTCGTATTTTACAATTTAGAAAGGAATGAAGTGATTTTTGCCAGAGACTCAATGGGCATCAAACCTTTGATTCTTTATGAAGATGGCGACAAAATTATTTTGTGCTCTGAATTATCTTCGCTTTTCCAGTTTGAAATTGATAAATCTATTGATGCGGCAGCCTTGAATCATTATTTGGGCTTAACGTTTATTCCTGCAGATCACACGATATTAGAGCAAGCATTCAAAATTGCTCCAGGTGAAGTAGGAACTATAATTGATGGAAGTGTATCAATAAAAAAATATTCAAATTTACAACGGAATCCCTATATAAAATTGACTTATCCTGATGCTGTCAGTGAATTAAAAAGCTTAGTTGAGTTGTCTGTACGAAAGAGATTAGTGTCTGATGTGTCTTTGGGCTGTTTTTTAAGCGGAGGGGTTGATTCTTCTATCATCTCAGCAGTTGCTAAGAAGTCAATAAGCGATTTAGAAACGTTTTCGATTGGATTCGATCACCCTCATTTTGATGAAACTTCCTACTCAAGAATGGTGGCTGACCATATAGGGTCAAAGCATCATGAATTTATACTTTCTAAAGCTGATTTTGAGGATGAGTTTGAGAATTTTTTGGATTGTATAGATGAGCCTTTTGCTGATTCATCAGCCTTTGCTTCTTACTTTTTAGCTAAAAAAACTCGCAATCATGTTACCGTGGCTCTGAGTGGGGATGGAGCAGATGAATTGTTTGCAGGCTATAACAAACACAGGGCCTTGTTGCGATCTACTAAAACGAGTAAACGAGATAAAGTATTGATCAATTTGGCATCAAAGGTATTGAAGCCTTCAGAAGTTAGTAGATCAAGTTCTTTTGGAGATTTTAATAGGAAGATTCAGAAAATGAACAGTGGTTTAAAATTAGATATTGAATCGCGCTATTGGCATTGGTGCCACTTTACGTCTATTGAAGATGTAGTTAACGTTCTGAAAAGCGAACATTATAGAGAGATTAATTGGGAAGGATACGAAGTGCGAGATGTGAGTGATTCACTTATTGCCGATCAACAGTATGTGCTTCCAAATGACATGTTGAAGAAAGTGGACTTAACGAGTATGGCAAATTCTCTTGAGGTAAGAACTCCATTTTTGGATCGATCAATAGTTGATTTTGCTAATTCATTGCCTCTAGATTTTAAACTCGACAATAAAACTTCTAAAAAAATCTTGAAACATGCCTTTGAAGATGATCTGCCTGAAGAAATTTTGTATCGAAAGAAAAGAGGATTTGAAATTCCGATTCAACTTTGGTTGGGAGATAAAATTGAATCCATGTTGAATTCTGAGATTTTTTCAGAAGAATTCATAGAGGAGCAGGGCATATTTAAATATGACGGCATAGCAGATTTAATAAAAATAGGTCGTTCTAAGAAGTTTGGAGATAAAATTTATTTACTCTGGTCATTGATTGTTTTTCAATCGTGGTGGAAAAAATACATGGTCTAAATGAAGATTAGAGTTTTAAGAATTATCAATAGATTCAATTTAGGTGGGCCAACCTATAACGCCACTTATCTTTCGGCTTATTTGTCTGATCAATTTGAAACTAAGTTGATTGGAGGTAAACACGAAAAACATGAAGGCGGCTCTAGTTTTATTCCAGAAAGTCATGGGGTAA
This sequence comes from Bacteroidia bacterium, assembly GCA_030426825.1. Lineage (GTDB taxonomy): Bacteria > Bacteroidota > Bacteroidia > Flavobacteriales_D > Crocinitomicaceae > Paracrocinitomix. The sequence goes on from JAUHXX010000318.1 coordinate 3,405, forward strand.
CGGTTGAATTTATTGATGAATTACAACGAGAAATTAGCCCTGCAAAAGACGCTAAAGCTGTAAAAAAAATTAGACAAATCATTCGGGAATTTCAGCCGCATATCGTGCATACGCATGCTTCTAAATCAGGATTTATTGGTCGGTTAGCCGCCTCGAAAGAAAAGGTGCCTGTAATTGTTCATACCTTTCATGGTCATGTGTTCCATTCATACTTCAATAAAGTTAAAACCAATTTGTATAAGCAGATTGAAAAGCGGATGGCTAAAAAATCTGATGCGATAATTGTTATCTCTAAAGAACAACACAAAGAACTGGTCCATGAACTTAGTGTGGTGCCTGAAGAGAAGGCTCATATTGTCAAGTTAGGATTTGATTTAAGCCGTTTTCAAGAAAATTTGGTTTCAAAAAAAGAGTCGTTTAGACAAAAATATGAATTGGATTCGGACGAGATAGTTGTTGGAATAATCGGTAGACTAACGGCAATCAAGAATCATGATCTATTTATTGAAGCTGCGAACAGGGCTTCACAAATGACTTCTCAAAGGGTCAAGTTCATGATAATCGGTGATGGTGAAGAACGAGAAAGGTTAGAGGAATTAGTTCACGACAAAAAAAAATCGAATCCTAAACTTGAAATTTTGTTCACTTCATGGATTAAAGAAATTGATTGGGCACTTGCAGGATTGGATGTTGTGGCCTTATCAAGTTTTAATGAAGGTACTCCAGTGAGTTTGATTGAGGCCCAAGCAGCAGGAGTTCCTGTGTTAACAACAAACGTTGGTG
>JAUHXX010000015.1 GCA_030426825.1 Bacteroidia bacterium
TTGATCAAGTCCGTTTTCATCTCTTGTAAAGTCTGAAGAAAATTGTTTGATTCGTTTTAATCTGCGTTCGACAGCATCTAACAATTGAACGTCATCAAAAGGTTTTGTTAAATAATCATCTGCACCCAAATTCATTCCTTTTCTAAAATCTTCATTTTCAGATTTAGCGGTCAAAAAGATAAAAGGGATAGCGGATGTTTTCTCGTTTTTACTGAGTACGTGAAGAACGCCATAACCATCAAGTTCTGGCATCATAATATCGCATAAAACCAAATCAGGTAATAGGTTTTTTACGAGCTCAACTCCTTTTTTACCGTCTTCGGCACATGAAACTGAGTAGTCTGCTAATTCAAGAATCTCTTGAATATTTTCTCGCATTTCTAAATTGTCTTCAATTAATACAATGCTTTCATTCATTCTTTATGGGTATTTTCACAGTGAAGGTGGTGCCTTCGTTTAATTTGCTTTCAAAAGTAATTTCTCCTTTTAATATCTCAACGTATTTTTTCACAATATTTAAACCAAGACCTGTTCCTTTAATATTGGTAACATTCTTTGCTCTAAAAAAACGTTCGAATAAACTTTTTTGTTCCTCTTCTGGTATTCCGATTCCAAAATCTTGGACGGAGATAATCAATACATCATTTCTATGTGATTTAAAAATTACCTGTTGGCCTTCATTTGAATATTTAATTGCATTAGAAAGTAGGTTATAAAGGATATTCTTTAAAATTTTTGAGTCCGAAGAAATCATCCAATCATCCCCTTCAAAAATAAGCTGAATATTTTGACCTGATTTAGAAATAGTCATCATTTCTTCAACCATATCTTTTGCAAATTCTCGATAATTAAATTGCTCAATTTTAGATTCAGATAAATTACTTTCTAGTTTTTCAACAGATAAAAAGTCATTCAAAATTTCGGTGAGGCCTGCTACTGCAGAACGTACTCGTTTGGTATGTTTCGAAGTTTTGTCGATTTCACCTTTTTCTAAATATTTGTCAATTAATGAAACTGAAGATAAAACTGTACTTAAAGGCGTTCTAAATTCATGCGAAGCCATGGAAACAAATCTTGATTTCATCTCGTTCAAGTGTTTTTCTTTTTTCAAGGCTTCTTCTCGTTGTTGCTCAATTGTCTTTTGAATGGTTATGTTTTCTTCAACAACTAAGATTTTATCTATCTCTTCGTTTGAAAGAGGTACAGCAGTAATTCTGTAGAATTGTTGATTGTGAAAAATTTCAAAATCTTTGTTGATACCACTAAACACCTCTCTTAATTCTTTTTCTATTTTTGGTCTAATATCTTGCGATATTTTATCCAGATAGCTTGTGCCTATTAAGCTTTCTTTTTTTACACCAAGCTCTTGTAACTCTAGTCCTTCAACAAATAAGTAACATAAATTTTGGTCAAAAACGTTGATCGTTCCGTTAGGAAAATTTTTTGCTATAGCGGAGTATAACTTCTGACTTTCCATCACTTCTTTAGTCCTTTCTTCTACCTTTTTTTCAAGATTCGCATTGAGCTCTTGAATTTGAAGGTCCTTTAAAACACGTTCCGAAATATCAGTGATTATGGCGATTACGAATTTTTTTTTATTAGCAGTAAAATGATTGAGGCTGATTTCTACATGAAATAATTCACCATTTTTTTTGCATGCATGTAAATTCATATTGCCACCCATCCTTCTTTTATGTGGGTTTTCTTGATAATCCTTTCTTAATCCAACATGTTTTTCACGAGAAGCGGAGGGAATTAAATCTTCAACTTTTAAGCCAATTAATTCATTTTCCTCATAGTTGAACATTTCGTAGCATCTGGGATTTGCAAGTTCAATATCACCTTCACTATTAACGATTAATAGACCTTCACCAATTGAGTCAAATAATGATTTGTAAATGCCATCAAGTTGCAATTGCTCCATAACTGTTAATAGATAGTTTTTCGAATGATAAATGTCACTTTAAAATTACTAAGAATTCGTGAATTTTGAATAAAATAAAACGCCTAATGCAAAGCTGTTACCATTGCGATTCGAACTGTGAGGACGAAATTCTTTTTAACGAAAAAGTTTTTTGTTGTAACGGCTGTAAAACGGTTTATGAAATTTTATCAGAGGCAGAATTGTCTAATTATTATGAAATGAACGAAAGGCCTGGGAGCAAGGTTGAATTTTCGTCAAACTCTTATGAGTATTTAGATTTAGATGAAATTAAAGGCAAACTCCTGATATTTGAAGAGGGGACAACGAGCCGTGTACAATTTACCTTGCCCCAAATTCACTGTAGCTCTTGTCTTTGGTTGTTAGAAAACTTAAATAAACTACATAACGGGGTTTTGGTGTGTCAGGTGAATTTTGTGAGCAAAGAAGCCTCCATTCTTTTTGATTCGTCAAAATTGACTTTAAGAGAGTTGGCTGAGCTACTAGATAAAATTGGCTATCAACCTGATATTTCTTTAGAAGAAACGGGTAAAAAACAACAAAAAGTCAAAAAAGATCGGAAACTGATTCTACGTATAGGTTTAGTTGGATTCTGTTTTGGGAATATTATGTTGTTGAGCTTCCCAGAATATTTAGGCTTGGACGAAAGTTTTCTAAAATTTCAGACAACCTTTAATTGGCTCAATTTAGTATTGTCAATTCCGGTATTATTGGGAGGTGCGGGAATTTTTCTTCGTTCCGCTATTAAGTCTTTGGCCTACCAAAAAATAAATATTGATGTTCCTATTTCATTAGGAATTGTTGCTTTGTTTGGACGTTCGATATTTGAGGTAATTACCAATACAGGGGCGGGATATTTTGATTCATTTGCCGGTCTGATTTTTTTCTTATTGATTGGAAGATGGTTCCAGCAAAAAACCTATGCAGCCATAAACTTTGAACGTGATTATAAGTCTTATTTTCCTATTTCTGTTACGAAATTGAATGACGACAAGCCAGAGGTATTGGCGTTAAACGAGTTGAAATCTGGTGATCAATTGCTTGTCAGAAATGGTGAGTTGATTCCAGCTGATGCTGTTCTAATTTCTGGAGATGCTAGAATTGATTATAGTTTTGTTTCTGGTGAATCAGAATTAGTAAAAAAAGAATTAGGAGATAAACTGTATGCAGGAGGTCGTCAAAATGGAGGTGTTCTGGTTCTCAAAACACTAAGTGAAGTTGACAACAGTTATTTGACGCGCTTATGGAATAATCCCATTTTTCATCAAAAAAAACCTAGAGAAAGTTTTGCGGATGTTGTAAGTAAATATTTTACCATCACAATCATCACAATAAGTCTTTTAGCTGCAATTATTTGGTATCAGATCGATCCGAGTAGGGTGGCCTTTATTGTAACATCAATTTTAATTGTTGTTTGTCCCTGTGCTATTGCGCTGGCAGTGCCATTTACTCAAGGTAATGTCATCCGTTTGTTTGGCAACAAGGCGGTGTACATCCGTTCCAATGATGTGATAGACCCAACAGGGGAAGTAACGGACATTGTTTTTGATAAAACCGGGACACTTACCAATAATTCGAGTCATAATATTAAATGGGAAGGACAAATACTTGAGCATCACGATTGGGAGAATATTGCAAGTATTTGTGGTCAATCTACTCATCATCTTAGCCGATCTATATATAATCACCTAACACAATATACAGCCAAAGTTATAGAGGTAGAAAATTTTAATGAAATTGCAGGGAAGGGAATTTTCGGAGTTATAGAAAATGATAACTGGTATATCGGAAAAAAACAATCAGAGAATTTAGGTTTACAAAGAGATTTGACCACGGTTTATGTATATAAGAATGATATTGAACTTGGGTATTATACGTTTCAAAATGAATACAGAAAGGGAGCCGAAAATTTATTGACGACACTAAAATCAGAGTTTAACATTCATGTATTGTCCGGAGATAATGATGCTGAAGCTATCCGTTTAGGTCAATTTATTGATGATGATAATTTGTTATTTAATCAAACTCCTGAAGGAAAATTGAACTATGTCAAAGGATTGCAAGATGCAGGTAAGAAAGTGATGATGATTGGAGATGGTTTAAATGATGCTGGAGCACTCAAACAAGCAGATGTTGGAATTGCCGTAGCAGAGAACATTCATGCTTTTTCGCCTTCTTCAGATATAATCATGGACGTAAAAAAAATCTCAGAACTGAAGACCTACATCAATTTTGCTCGGTACAGTAAACGAGTTGTTATTATTAGTTATGCATTTTCTATTCTTTACAATATAGCTGGGTTATTCTTTGCCTTATCTGGTCAGTTAACACCACTTGTGGCTGCTATTCTTATGCCCTTAAGTTCAATCAGCACTGTGTTGCTAGTTACTTTTTTGACTCAATTAAGAGCTAAAAAACTAAAATAATTAGTAGTTTAATTTTATGAAATTAGCTGCGGCGATAATCATGCTTGTTTTCATTTCCTCTTGTAATCTTGCAGTGTGGAATCAAAACCGCATGACAAAAAAAATGGATAGAAATGAGGTGCATGAAGCATTCTATAAAAATGAAGAACATGCAATTCATTACTTTGAAGGTGGTGCTGGAGAAACAGTATTGTTGATTCATGGTTTTGGTGGAGATGCTCAAATAACTTGGCATAAAACCATGATTGATCTTTCTGAAGATTATCATGTCATAGCACCAGATTTGCTGTGGTTCGGACAAAGTAAAAGTATAGCAAAACCTAATCTTGATGCACAGGTTGACGCGATTATGGATTTGTTAAAAGACCGAAAGGTTGACAAGGCAGCCATTGCTGGCATATCTTATGGCGGTTTTGTGACTTCAGGACTAGTTTATAAATATCCTAAGTTCTTTACAAAAGTTTGTATGATCGACAGTCCAGGGGTGACCTATAATGTAAGTCTTTTGGATTCTTTGTGCGCAAAACAAAAGGTAGCAAGTGTTGATGAAATTTTCGTAGTAAAAAACGCAGATCAGCTAAAGGATTTGTATGACCTAGCCTTCTTTAAGAAAACTCATTTGCCTAAAGGAATTATGAAAGATGCATACGAGTTGTATTTTGACGAAAATCATCTTGAACTAACTGCCTTATTGCATACATTAAAAAAAGAACAAAGCAAATTTTTAAGTGCTACTGGTTTCGTTTTTCCGCCAACAACTGTGTTTTGGGGAGATAATGATGTGATATTTCCAATTTCAGAGGGACAGAAGTTGGCTAAATTTATGAATGCTGATTTTAAGCTAATTGAGAAATCGGGACATGCCCCGAATATTGAAAATTATAAGGATTTTCAGGCAAAGTTTCGAAATTTTTTAGAGACAAAATAGTCTAATGACAAATTATGAATGACTCATTGGCTTTCGGAGATTCTATTTCAACATTGTAATTTGAGATTCCTTTCCATAACATAAAACATCCTACGAGTAAAAGTCCTGCAAATTTAATTTTGTTAGAATGTAACTTGAATTTGCTTTTGAGCATTGAGGATGTCATGATGATAAATGACATTACTGGCAAGGTACCCAGTCCAAAGAATACCATGTATAAAATTGTATCAATCAGATTGGGTTGAATTATAGCTCCAATCGCGGCAACATAAACTAAACCACATGGGATAAACCCATTTAAAAAACCAATATATAGGCCATATTCTAGTCTGTTTTTATCTAAGCTTTGACTCATTCTGTTTTTAAAATTGATAAGAGAGTTAAAGAGTTGAAATCCTCTCTTTTCGGCAAAGTTGAGCAGAGCAGGAGTAAAGGCTAAAAGAAGGATAATGGTACCACCAACTATTGTAATTATTGATTGGATCTTGAAGGAGGTAACAAAGGCTGTAGCCAATCCAAAAAACAATCCGATAAGCACATAGCTTAAAATTTTACCTCCATTATATAGCAATGCAGCCGTGATTTTATTTTTTCCTTTTGCACCAGGAACCATCATGGCTATAGGACCGCACATTGCTATGCAGTGAGCGCTGCCTAAAAAACCTAGTATCAGAGCTGTCCAAAGCATTTAAAAAGTGATGTCTTGTTCAAATAGATAGGACTTATCAGCCTTTTCCCAAGATATGGAGACCTGGTAAAACCCCTCGATAAAATTACGGTAGTCCAACAATTGATGATTATTTTGATCTAATTTTAATTTAAAATTTCGATCATACTTTTTGCTTTGTGGTCGATAGAATTTAATTTCTCCATTTTCTGGTTGAATTATCGTTTTTGGGAAAGTAATCTGGATCCCCTCTGGTAGTTTTTGGATTTCTACTTCAGCACCTAATAATTTATAATTGTTCTGCGCTTTTACCATGTCCTCATATTCTAATCCTTCTTCGTAGTAGGTGTCGCTCACTAAATCAGAATCTCGATTAAACGCTCGTACAACGAACGAAACGATAAACCCCATGAATAAGATGATTGCTATAGTTATTCCTTTTCCCCAATTCATATGCTAAATTTTAAAATCCTGGGCCAAAAAAATCGACCGTTTCTTTCTCTACTATTTTATTGTCTGATAAAATACCAATTTCAACTTTTGTTTTTGAGCCTTCTATCAAATCTGCATCCATTTTGACAATGATTTCTTTTTTTACTTGCTCTCCTTCTTTTAACGAAAAATCTCCGCCAATAATTTCAATGGATGCGTTATCACTAAGTATATCCATGTGAACTGTATGACTCTCATTGGTCTTGTTCATGATGGTTGCCACAAATATGTTAGCGTATTGATCCTCCGTTATTTTTTGATAGCTCGTACCTTTAACTCTTAATATCGTTGCTTCTATCGGACTTCTTGTGAAAATTAAAAACCCTAAAAATCCGACTATTGCAAGCATTAGAACTATGTACGATTTCGCTCTAAAAGTCAATTTCCAGGGCTTTTTAGTTTTAATTCCTTCTTCAGAATCATATCGAATGAGGTCTTTCTCGAGTCCTACATTTTCCATCATATAATTGCAGGCATCCATACACAAAGTACAGTTAATGCATTCCAATTGAGTTCCGTTCCTGATGTCAATTCCTGTTGGACAAACATTTACACATTGATTACAATCAATACAGTCTCCCTTATCGACTGCAGTCCTGTCCTCATTTTTACGAAATTTCCCTCTTCCTTCACCTCTTTCATAATCGTAGGCGACAATCACTGAGTTTTTATCGAGTAATACACCTTGTAATCTGCCGTAGGGACAAACTGTAGTGCAAACTTGTTCTCTAAACCAGGCAAAAACTGCAAAGAAAATAGTCGTAAAAATCACAAGAGCAGAAAGACTTCCTAAATGATTCAACGGAGAATCTGTAATGATTTTAAATAATTCATCAACTCCAATAATATAAGCCAATAGCGTGTTTGCTATGACAAATGAAATCAACCAAAAGATGCTCCATTTTAAGGCTCTCTTTTTTATTTTATTGGCGTTCCATGGCGAATCGTCTAGCTTTTTTTGTTGTTTCCAATCTCCGTCAATCCAATACTCAATTCTCCGAAACACCATTTCCATAAAAATGGTTTGTGGACACACCCATCCGCAGAATAACCTCCCAAAAACTACTGTGAATACAATTACTAAAACCACAAAGGCAATCATGCCTATGGCGAAGATAAAAATGTCAGCTGGCCAGAAAATTTGTCCGAACAAGACAAATTTTCGCTCGACAATATTCATCAGTATCATGGGCTCGCCGTTGATTTTGATAAATGGCCCAACAAACATTAAGATGAGAAGCGAATAGGCAATTACCGATCTCTTGTTAAAGTATTTACCGAGTTGTTTTTTTGGGTAAACCCAAATTCTTTTACCCTGTTCATCAACTGTAGAGATAGAGTCTCTGAAACTCTCCTTATCAAATCTTTCCTCTTGCGACATCAACAGCTATTATTAGCTAATTATTCAATGATTTTTTCAATAAAATTGTCTCCTTTTGGCTCTTGTCCTAATGGAGGTAATATAGGATCTAACTGCATTACGTAACTTGCAACTGCCTGAATTTCAAGTCCATTCAGTTGTGTGTTCCAAGCCTTCATACCATTATCAGCTCCTTCAGAAATGGTTTTAAACACTCCCTTAATATCTCCCCCATAAATCCAGTAGTTATCGGTAAGGTTTGGACCAGCTCCACCAGCTCCGCCTTCCATATGACAGGTGACACAGAATTCAGTAAAAATGCTTCTTCCTTTGCTGATTGACTGAGCGTCCGTTAATTGTTCAACATTATCAGCTGTTACAAGTTCAGGGTGATCGAGTTTATATTGGGCTACAGCGGCTTCTCCTTCAGCCATTTCGATTAGGTATTCTTCTTCTTGAAGAACTCCTCCTAGTAAATGGTAATAGGCTAAGTAGCCAACCGCCCATACAATGGTAACATAGAATCCGTACTTCCACCACGGTGGAAGATTATTGTCCAATTCCTTTATTCCATCATAATCATGGTCCATCAAAATAGATGCTTCACTTTCAATTGGTGTTGCATCAACCAAGCTTTTTTGCCATCTTTTCCAAATGCTTTTTCTCGGTTTTTTAGGATAAATGGCGTATAATAAACCATTCATTATTCCAACCATATACAGAATGATCATGATCAGAATGATGTCGAAACTAAGGACGATCCAAAAAGCTGTGTCTGTGAAAGGAATTTCAAACGTAGGTCGTTCTAATGGTTCAGCCGAAAAAGCACTTGGTGCAACCATTAAACCTAAGATTAATAGTAGACCCTTACCGTTTATTTTAGACTTGTTTTTTGCTGTGTAATCTGCAATTTTAGATGTGCTTGAACTAATACTCACAACAACTATTACAAGAAGAATTGTAAAGGATACCATCAAGATGAATAATTCTGTTGAAGTCAAACCAAACTTCTCATACATTGGTATTTCTTGTGCAACTGGTGCCGCGCTTACAGCTTCTGCAGCATCCTGCGAAAATGAAATTACAGATAGAAATAAAGTACCTATAACTGTTAAAAAGCCTTTTATATTAAAATGTGTTTTCATGATCTTTTAATTTTCCTCATCTAAAGGGATATTTTTAATTTCATCTATTTTGTTTCTATCGGCTTTAATCACATAAATGAGTAACCCGAGAAAGAATGAAAAGAAGATGAGGAATGAGATAATCGGAAAAATTTCAATCCCATCTATACTTGTCAAATGTCCTTTTATATAGCTCAACATTATTCGTTAATTTGCGTTGAGTCTTGATAAATCAATGAGTCAACAGGTTCAACATTTTCGATAGCTTCAACTTCTTCCGAAGTTGTTTCTAAATCGTCTTTTTTTCCTTTGTGGATATCAGATCCGAGTCTCTCGAGATAAGCAATTAGGGCAATAATTTCCATGTTTGCTTTCGCTCTCTTAATGTCTGGATCTTGTGTTATGATTTTTTCATAAACTTCGTCAGCTTGACGTTTCAAGTCATCTACTGCCTGGTCTTCATATCCTTCAGGATAAGGGACTCCTAGCGATCTCATAACTGAAATTTTGTCAGCTGTTTGAGATACATCCAGTTCGTCTGTTAACCAAGTGTAAGCCGGCATAATAGAACCTGGTGATGAAAGTTCAGGGTCTAGCATGTGCTTGTAATGCCATGACTCTGATTTATTCATGATTTTGTTGCCAATACCAGATCTGTGTAAGTCTGGTCCTGTACGTTTTGATCCCCATTGAAATGGATGGTCGTAAACGAATTCACCTCCCTTAGAGTACTCTCCATATCTTAAAACTTCATCTCTGAAAGGCCTTACCATTTGAGAGTGACAGTTATAACAACCTTCACGGATGTAGATATCTCTTCCTTCTAATTCAAGTGGAGTATATGGTTCAACAGTTTCAATTTTTGTAACATTAGATCCTACCACCATGGTCGGAATAATTTCTATTGCTCCTCCAATAAGTATAGCGACTAATGCAAGCAACATGAATTTTACAGGTCTTCTTTCAATCCATGTATGCCAGTGCTCACCTTTATGACCTTGTTTAGGATTTACTAAGGCCGGTGCTTCTGCGTCTTCATTCTTCAAGAAGTTCCCTTGCTGTGCAGTTTTGATTAGGTTATAGCACATCACCAAGGCTCCTACAATAAATAGGGTTCCTCCTAAAGCTCTAACCATAAAGTAAGGCTTCATATAGGTTACCGTCTCGACAAAATTGCCATTAACAAGAATCCCTTGAGCATTAATGTCTTTCCACATTAAGCCTTGCATGAATCCGGCCCAATACATTGGTATTACCCAAAGAATGATTCCTAAGGTTGCAATCCAGAAATGAGCGTTAGCAAGTGTTTTCGAGTATAATTTAGTTCTCCATAATTTAGGGACTAAAAAGTAAGCCATACCAAACGTGAACATTCCGTTCCATCCGAGTCCACCAACGTGAACATGTGCAACTGTCCAATCGGTGAAGTGAGATATTGCGTTAACAGATTTTAATGAAAGGATTGGTCCTTCAAAGGTTGCCATACCGTAACAAGTGATTGCTACAACCATGAATTTTAAAACAGCATCATCTCTAACCTTGTCCCAAACTCCTCTTAAGGTTAGTAATCCGTTCAGCATTCCTCCCCATGACGGGAAAATCAACATAATAGAAAATACGATACCTAATGATTGCGCCCAATCTGGAAGAGATGAATACAATAGATGATGTGGTCCAGCCCAGATATAAATAAAAATCAATGCCCAAAAGTGAATGATAGAAAGTCGGTATGAGTAAACAGGACGATTTGCTGCTTTTGGAACAAAGTAATACATTAACCCTAAGTAGGGGGTAGTTAAGAAAAATGCAACAGCATTGTGTCCGTACCACCATTGAACCAGGGCATCTTGAACCCCGGCATACCAACTATAACTTTTAAGAAACGAAACGGGAAATTCAAATGAATTAACAATGTGCAACACGGCAACAGTAACGAAAGTGGCAATGAAAAACCAAATTGCAACATATAAATGCTTTACTCTTCTCTTTAAAATAGTTGCAAACATGTTCCAACCAAAAACAACCCACATTAATGTGATTGCAATATCGATTGGCCACTCTAGTTCGGCATATTCTTTTCCTGTAGTATAACCAAAAGGTAAAGTGACTACGGCTGCTAGAATAATTAATTGCCAACCCCAAAAATTAATTTTACTGAGCATGTCTGAATACATTCTGGCCTTTAGTAATCTTTGTAAAGAGTAGTAAACTCCCGCAAAAATTCCATTTCCTACAAAGGCGAATATCACTGCATTTGTATGCAATGGTCTTATTCTACCAAATGAAAGCCATGAAGTAATGTTCAAAGAAGGCCAGATCAACTCTAAAGCTGCGAAAAGCCCTACTAGCATTCCTATGACTCCCCATGTGATGGTAGCAATTAGGAACAGTCGAACAATCTTGTTATCGTAACTAAATTTTTCTACTTGCATTGTTTTTAGTTTTTGATGTCGATTTCTTATTCTGAATCACTTCGTTTTCAAATAAAATCCGCATTGCAGGTCCTTCGATATCTTCATATTGACCTGATTTATTGGCCCACAGAAATGAAAGCAGAAAGAAAATTGCCAAGAGGATACTTATCGTTAGAAGTAAGAATATAATCTCCATCCAAATTGATTATTGTTTATGGGACAAAACTATCTTCTTACAAGAGGATAAAGATTGATTTATGAAAGTGCCAAACATGATTAAAATCATAATCCGAGAATACAATTATCAAAGCTTTTTCAAAGTTGGCTAGATATCTTCGTGATGTTCAACTAACTAACAATAAAGTATATGAAAATTCTAATTCCAACAGACTACTCACTTAATGCTCAACAAGCTACTAACTACGGGATCAAATTGGCTCAAATATTATCAGCTGATGTTTTATTAGTACATGCTTATCACATGCCTGTTGTTGATCCTAATTTCGTTCCTAATATAGGAGCTGATTCAGAAAAAGAAGAGCAGAAAATGTTAGATAAAGTGACTCAATTTAAAGCTGTTTTTAAAAATGTATCAATCGATTCTAGAGTCATATATGGACCAATCGTTGATGTGTTGGATAAACTCTGTGAAGGAGAAAATATTGATTTGGTGGTTATGGGAACAAAAGGTCAAACAAATGCGATTGACGGGCTAATTGGAACAATAGCTTCAAATGTTCTCAAAAATGTTGGGTGTGATGTGCTAGTTGTGCCGGCAGAAGCAGAATTTGCTGGACTTGATGAGATAGTTCTGGCAACAGATTATCATCAATTGGATGATTATTCATGTTTCAATACGATTAAGAAAATCTTAGATCGCACAGATGCTAACTTAGCTTTGGTAAATGTTCAAAACGAATTGAATTTATTTCAGATACCAAGCAGAACAGAGAATCGTTTGCAAGAGTTTTTTAACAATTATAAACTGAGCAAACATTTTGTTCAATCAGATGATATTGAGGCGGCTCTTGAACATTTTGCTAAATCACATGCCGCCGATTTAATTGTATTGACGGCGCCTCATTATTCCTTCTGGCAAAAAATATGGCATAGAAGTTTGTCCAAAAAAATGGCGCTTCACAGTGAATTACCTGTTTTAGTTTTAAAAGAGTAATTAATCAGTCGAAACCGCAGTTACAGTATATCCTTCTTTTTCTAAGAGATCAATTACTCCTCCTTCTCCAAATAGATGGGCAGCTCCAACTGCAATAAAGCATTTTTTAGATTGGATATTTTCTTTTATTTTAGGAATCCATGCCTTGTTTCTATCGTAAAGAAAAATATCACCGTATTCCATAAATTCTGGTGATTGTTTTTTCATCATAGGAATAAGTTTATCTACTTTTTGTTCCGCATAGATTTTCATCATCTTTTCAGTTTGTTTTTTCTCTTTATCGTAATTTTCAATACTTTGAACAACCATCTCAGACATACCTTCTTTGGGGATGATATCAAAGAATCCTAGTTGCTGTTCTAAAGTTTCTAATCCAATTAAAGGAATTTCTTTCGACCCTGCTATACCCATAATATCCAGATCATATGATTCAGTGTCATCACTGAAATAATTTTGAGTAATAGCTTGAATTAAGAAGAAAGGCTTCATCTGACCATAAATCTGGTAGAATTTTTCTGGATCAGTATCTAGTTTTTTATCAAAAAACTCTACAATTGTAGCCATATCTTCAGCTGTAAATTGATCCCTAATGTCACCTGAATCAAGTTGCATTAATTCTAGTGTTTCAAGTGGGTTAGGCATTCCTCCAACCTCCATAATAATAGCATCACTTTCTTCTATTTTTTTGGTCATATTCTCAGTAAAATTGTAATACTCCGAATTGATTATATGCATGGTGCCATATAAATATGAAGTTTGACAATCTTTTCCTTCTATTTTCCAAAGTAATGAGTTGCCATTTTCTACAATAATATCTTCATTCTCTGCTTCAGAAGTTGAAGTTTCTTTATTACTGGATGAACAGGATAAAAAATAGAAAACTATTATTCCAAATAATGTAATTTGATTTTTCATAAGGCTAGTTTATTTCTGCTAAATAGTTATAATTCTCTCCTTCATAAAGAATATTGCAGGTAAGACCTTCGCTCTTACAAACATCTTTAAGTGTCTCTTGATCCACATATAACCAATTAAACCATCCAGTTTCAGATTGGTTGTATATCATATTAAATTTCATTTCTCCATAGTAAGACGAATTCAGGTCCATCCATATTGCACCTTCGTCATCTTCATACAGATATTTGATGTCGGTTGAATCACATAAAATAGAGCCGCCTTCATTTAATAAGGATTTTAAATGTTTCAGGAAGTCAGGTAGTTGTTTTAAAGTTTGTGCTAACCCAAGTCCATTCATTAAAAGAAGAATGGTGTCAAACCTTTGCTCTTTAAAATCTAATATGCTTGACTCAAACGCTTCAATTCCTTTTGATAATAGATGCTCAACTGAGCCAGGTGAAACGTCAATTGCTACGGTTGATAAGTTTTGATTGGATAAATATATAGAGTGACATCCAGCACATGCCCCTATATCTAATATTTTTCCTTTGGCTAATTGCAGGGCTTTTTGCTCAAGTTCTGGCATTTCTTCAAAACTCCGGAAAAGGTAAGAAGAGGCAATTTCATCATCTTCGCATAAATCCGATTGAACAATAATAAAATCATTGTTTTTGTCTTTGGAATAAGCTTTTATTGCTTCACCAATCGGGTCATTCAATCTTGCCATTAAATGTCCATGTCGTCAATGTTCTCAAATCCTCCAAATTCGTCATCATCATCAAAATCGTCTGAAAAAATATCGTCAAAATCATTTCCTAATCCCATTGATCCTGACGCATTCGAATCACCTGATAAATCAATATCCTTTGAATATTCAGAAGGGGCAAGACCAACTGAAAGATCTAACATTGGAGAATCAAAATCCTCCTGAATAACCTCTATCAATTCAATCATGAAACACCACATGCGAAGAAAGTCATAAACCAATAAAAACTTTTGATTTGAGCTAGTTACCAAATCTTGAATAAGCGTTTCACCCATTATTGACGGAGAGTCAAGACTTTCTGATAATTCCATGTCCATTAAAGCTATCTCATGACCCTTGTCCCAGTTGTCATTGCTGACGTAGAAAGAAGCGAGTTCTTGTCCACTAAATTCGTAGGCAGCCATAATCGCTCTGTAAAAAGTCTCAAAATTCTCAGTAGATGATATGACAACATCTCTAAAAATTTCTTCACTCTTCTCAGTATCAATAAGTACTCTGAATTTATATGAAGACATTTTTATGCGTTAAGTTAGACTGCAAATATACATAGAATGTCAAGTAAAATTTAATTTTAATTTGGAGTAATTAACCTGTGAATGTTGGTCATCAAATTAGAAATACCAATTGTTTTTTACTTAAAAATTGGCTCTGGACTAGTAAATTCGTATTTTTATACCATGTCAGTGGATTTAACTGAAATATCGAAATTGTATTATTCAATTGGTGAGGTTGCCAATATGTTTGATGTGAATCCATCTCTCATTAGATTTTGGGAGAAAGAGTTTAGTTCTATTAAGCCGAAAAAAAACAAAAAAGGAAATAGGTTATTTACAGCAAAGGATATTGAACAATTTAAACAGATTTATGAGCTCGTAAAAGAGCAAGGCTATACCTTGGATGGCGCTAAAGCCCAATTGAAATCAGGGAATGATCAACCTAATGATAATTCAGCTGTTATTCTCCACTTAGAAAAAATTAAAAAAGAGTTAATTGATTTAAAAACAAGTCTTTAAATTGGTATAATCTTTGTACATTGATTATTTAATATGAAAAGAATTTTTTCCATAACCTTAATTGCAACTTTGACAGTTTTCATGCTGTCGTTAATTGATCTATCAGACGCGAATAAACTTGCTGAGTCAGATAAATATAATGTTATTACCGTTCAAGGGAAAATTATCTTCAAATCTTCAGGGGAAGAAATGAAGCGTGGTGATATCTACATTTCAGGAACACGTTTGAACTTTTTATCTAATAATTCAAGAGCTGCAATTGTCAATAAATCGAAAGGCAGATTCGTATTAACAGGTTCATCCAAAGGAAAAATAAAAGTACTTCCTGCGGTTAATAATATGTCTTCGCGGAGTGGTGCATTGTTGAACGTGGTTGACTTAAAAAAACATTTTAACGAGCGTTATCTAGTTTTGAAGAGATCAGAAATTCAGATTGGAAGTGCAGCATTCCCAATGGATAAGGACAATTTTTTCTATTTAACGTATGATCATAATGGAGAGGAAATCGCAAAAAAAATAAGACATGAAGGCGATTTTCTAATATTAGATAAAGATGAAATTTATAAGGTTGATGGTGAACCGATTCCTTACACAGAGAAAGAAATGACATTGTATTACCGTCAAAATGAGAAGGGAACAAAAATTAATTCTTTTACTCCTGTATTTGCAGATGTTGATGTGTTGAAAGAAGAAATCAACTTGTTACTTTCAACTTTGGATGACATCTCTAACGAAGAAAAAATTAAGGAAGTAACATCCTATTTAATTGAATTTTACGGAAACCCTTATAAAAACAACTTAAATGCTTGGTTAAAAGCCGAGTTTGATTTAGAATAAAAAATAGAATTTATGAAAAGAGCAATATTTACGCTAAGTGCACTAACTGTGATTACAGTTTTGTCAATTTCATTAATTGGTTTTAAAGAAACTGAAAAGTTAGCCGGTGCAGATAAATACAAGGTTATCAAAGTGGATGGTAAAATAGTCTTTGAAAATACACGGGAGAGCATGAAGAAGGGAGATATATTTCTTTCAGGAATGGCACTAAGTTTTGAGACTCCACAATCTAGAGCTGCAGTAATAAGCAGTATAAAAGGGAGATTTGTATTGTCAGCTTCACAGAAAGGTCAAACTAAAATATTACCAGCTGCTAATAACATTTCCTCAAGAGCAGGTGCGCTTATAAATATGATTGATCTTCAAAACCACTTTTCAGGTAAGTATTTGGTTTTAGGTAAGTCGGAGCTGCAGTTAGGGCAAGAGGCTTTTCCAATGAATGAAGAAAGTTTTTTCTATTTGACCTACACGCACAATGATGAACAAATCAGAAAAAAACTAAGTTCAAATGGTGATAAGTTAATTCTCGATAAAGAAGAAATTTTTAAAATTGACGGTGAAGCGATTCCAGTGGAAGAAAAACAAATGACTTTATATTATCGATCAGATGGAAAATCAAGTAAGGTAAATACTTTTACTCCGGTTTTTCCAGATTTGAATGATTTAAAAGAAGAGGTTGAAATTATTCTTTCTGAATATGGAGAAAAGGATAACAAGACAAAGATCAAAGAGGTTACTTCTTACTTGAATGAGTTTTATGGAAATCCTCAGAAAGATGACTTAGCAGCTTGGATGAAAGAAGAATTCTCTATCCAATAAGTCAGTTTTATTAACACTTTCTATCGAGTTATCAACGAAAAATAATTTCGTTAACAATTACTTTATCTAAGCAATTGGAGTTGTTATCTTTGTCGCATGCAAGAGACAATTCTAATCCTTGATTTCGGATCACAATACACGCAATTAATTGCGCGTAGACTCAGAGAACTCAATGTTTATTGTGAAATAAAGCCATGGAATAAGGCTCCTGATCTAACTGATAATGTAAAAGGAGTAATATTATCTGGAAGCCCTTTCTCAGTAAGGGATGAAAAATCGCCAAAACCTGACTTGGATAAGTATAAGGGCAAAATTCCACTTTTAGCAGTTTGTTTTGGAGCACAGTATATTGCACAAAATTATGGTGGAGAAGTATTGCCATCTGATATTCGAGAATATGGTCGCGCCAATTTGTCATTTGTTGAATCAAATTCAATAATAACTAAAGGGGTTGAAAACCTTTCTCAAGTCTGGATGTCTCACGGAGATACGATTAAATCTATTCCTTCAAATTGCAAATTAATCTTTAGTACAAATGAGGTTGAATTCGCTGGATTTGAAGTGTTAGGAGAACAAACATATGCAGTTCAGTTTCATCCTGAAGTTTACCACTCGGTCCATGGCGCTCAATTACTAAAAAACTTCATTGTAGAGGTTTGTAAATGTTCTCAAGATTGGACACCAGATTCTTTCATTGAAAGTACAATCTCAAGTCTTCAAGAGAAGTTGGGTGATGATAAAGTCATTTTAGGTTTGTCTGGAGGGGTTGATTCTTCAGTTGCAGCAACCTTATTGCATAAGGCGATTGGAGATAACTTGCATTGTATTTTTGTTGATAATGGATTGCTGAGAAAAAATGAATTTGATGAAGTGCTTGAATCTTACAAAGGTTTAGGACTGAACGTAAAAGGAGTTGATGCGAAAGCTCTTTTTTATGCAGGTCTTGCAAATGAATCAGATCCTGAAAAGAAAAGAAAAATTATAGGGGGCGTATTTATTGATGTTTTTGACGAAGAATCGAAGAAAGTTGAAAATGCTAAATGGTTAGGGCAGGGTACAATTTATCCAGATGTAATCGAGTCAGTTTCGGCTACCGGTGGGCCTTCACAAACTATTAAATCTCATCACAATGTGGGAGGATTGCCTGACTATATGAAACTGCAAGTTGTTGAGCCATTGAGGCTCCTATTTAAAGATGAGGTAAGGAGAGTAGGTAGGGCTTTAGATATTCCAGAAAAGATAATTGGAAGACATCCTTTTCCTGGACCTGGCCTGGGAATTAGAATTTTAGGAGATATATCGGCTGAAAAGGTACGAATCTTGCAAGAGGTGGATTATATATTTATTAACGGATTGAAAGAAGCTGGTTTATATAATGATGTTTGGCAGGCTGGAGCAATGTTGCTTCCGGTTCAATCAGTCGGTGTTATGGGGGATGAAAGAACGTATGAAAATGCGGTCGCTTTAAGAGCTGTGTCATCTACAGATGGTATGACAGCTGATTGGTGTCATTTACCATACGAGTTTTTAGCCAAGGTTTCGAATGACATTATTAATCAAGTAAAAGGTATTAATAGAGTGACGTATGATATCAGCTCTAAACCTCCAGCAACGATAGAATGGGAATGATGAGATATTTAACGATTTGGATACTATTATTTACTACAGGAATCGGTTTTTCACAACCGGATAATGCCGTAACAAAAATTGTAGATGGTAAAACATTTTACGTGCATACTGTCGAACAAGGCAATACATTGTACGGAATACAGCAGTTGTATAAAGTTGAAATGTCAGAAATTCTGAATTCCAACCCTAATATTTCAGATAATTTGGCGATCGGACAACAAATATTGATTCCAACTGAAAAAAATAGTGCTGTAGAATCTAATGGGCATACAGTTGAAGCAGGAGAAACGCTGTATGGAATTTCAAAAAAATACAAATGTTCAATTGATGATTTGAAAAAATTAAATCCTGGAATCGAACAAGGAATTCAAATCGGACAAGTCATTAAAATTCCAGGGACTGTTCAGACAGGTGAAGTAATTCAAAATGATCCTGAACCAGAAATTGTTCAGCCTTCATATAAAATTTCATACCAAGATTCTATTGTGAATCACACCGTGTTGAGTCATGAGACATTATACTCAATATCAAAAAGATATATGGTGAGTTCTGATACGATCAGGGCCTTGAACAATATTAAAGGTAACAAAGTGAAAAAGGGAGATGTGCTATTAATCCCTGTTAAGAAAGTAAATTATAAAGTTTTAGAAAAGCAGATTGTTCCAATCCAAAAAGATACGTCAATAGTTGGGGTGCAAATACTGAAAAAAGACGTCTATAACGTGGCAGTTTTGTTGCCATTTATGTTTGCCCAAAATGACATAGAAATGTCAAAAACAATAAAGTTAGGTCAACACAGAGAGATGTATCCAACGTCAAAAATTGCTTTTGAGTTTTATCAAGGTTTTAAGTTTGCGGTAGATTCCCTGAAAAAAGCAGGATTAAGTTTGAATATCTACGTTTATGATACCAAAAAAGATACTGCAACTATAAATGATATTCTATCAAAAGGAGAGTTTAACGATATGGATATAGTATTTGGCCCATTGTACCCTAAAACAATAAAACATACTGCACAAAAATGTGCAGAAAGAAATATTAAGATCGTACTTCCTTTTAAAACTGATCCGTCAGTGCTACATGAGAATAAAAATACTTTTAAAGCAGTAACGTCAAACATGACACTTATTGACGGAACAGTAGATTATTTAATTGAAAAACACAGTCATCACAATATTGTCATCCTGAAACCTTATCAAGAATCTGATAAAGCACTTTACGAAAGGGCTAGAGATCGATTTAATTCAGGAGTGAAAACAGGAGCCTACAATAGTAAAATTGTAGAGCTTAGTCTAGGAAGTTCCAGTGGTAGAGATATGAATGCAATATTTAAAAAAGACACGGTGAACATGGTAATTATTCCTTCAAATGACGTGAAGTTTGTTACCGGCGCATTGAATCGTTTAAACAAAGTCTTAAACATGAATCCCTACGCTAAAAACATGAAGATTGTTGCGGTTGGTTTTGAAGATTGGAATAAGTTTGACGATATTGATGTTCTTCACAGGAATCGTTTAAATCAACACTTCTCAACGTATCGATATGTAGATTATAATTCTGCTGAGGGATTAAACTTTGTGAAGCCTTTCCGGGCAACTACCGGTGTGGATCCAACAGTTTATTCTTCGCAAGGATTTGATGTGGCAATGTACTTCTTAAGTGCAATTCATTTGTACGGCATTAATTTCGAACCGGCTCTTGATTTTCATTATCCTCATCTTGTTCAAAACGATTTTAAATTCAAGCGTATAGCGGAAGGATCTGGTTTTGAAAATGTTAGCTCGCGTATGATTAAGTACGAAAATTTTGAGTTAATTATTTGTGAGTAAGACCTGTTTGTTTTTTAACAGGCTGTATTTATTGCTTTTTTATCTTTTTTCTAAAATATTTATTTTTTTTCAAACGAATTAGTTAGTTCAAATTGATGATGTATCTATACTTTTTGTAGACGAAATAGCTTTATTTTTCGACTAAACTAGATATTAACAATTTTTTTTTGCGTTGTTGAAAAAAGTATTATTTGATTAACACAACCCTGCCAACCCTGTTAAGTTTTAAACGTCTATCTTGTAGGTATACTTATAGACTATGAAAAACATTTCCGCAAGCTCAAACCTGGGCTTTCTTATCAATGGTGTAAAAATGGTTGCACTCTTGGTTTTCTTAATGTCCTCAAACATTGGGATGACGCAAACTAATCAAAACGATTTAGAAATTGTTGACAGCCAAATTCAAGCTTTTAGAATTAAAATCGAACATGTCAAATCTATTCCGAGTGAAAACACAGAGGCTTTAGAAAGTGGATGGTATGTTGAAATGAGAGAAGAATTGGGAAAACTTTTCGATAAAAAAAGAAATATCATATTCGAGCAAACAGGTAAAAAATGGGTTGCTAAAGAGGAGTTTGAAGAAGTTCTTGAGAAAAAAAAGCCGTTGTTATTAAATGACAGTAACTACATAATTGAGCAAAACTAAAGGGATGAATTTAAAAACATTAAAGATGAGTACTGTCCTTCGTTTTGTAATGATATCATTACTGTCGACTATAGGTTTTTACGGTTCTGCACAAAATTATAATATGTCTAATACAACCATTAATGGATGTAGTGGTACTTTTTATGATTCGGGTGGAGCAGGTGGTAATTATGCCAATAGTCAAACGCTAACAATGACTTTTTGTTCAGATCAACCAGGTGATGAACTGCAGTTTGTGTTTACTCAATTTAACTTAGAGGCTTGTTGTGATGACCTTACAATTTATGATGGTCCGAATACTGCCAGTCCGCAGGTTCCAGGTTCCCCTTTTGGAGGAACCTCTCCAGGAACGGTGGTGTCAACAAGTGGATGTTTGACCTTCGTTTTTTCATCTGACTTTAGTGTTACTGACCTGGGTTGGGAAGCTACAATTTCTTGTTTTACTCCAGCCCCACCGAGTTGTGTTGACGGAATTCAAAATCAGGGTGAGGTCGGCGTTGACTGCGGTGGACCTTGTCCAATGTGTACAGATTTTACTATTGATAATGGTGGTACAGTTAGCCAATGTTCAGGAAATTTTTACGATTCAGGAGGGGCTGCTGGCAATTATGGTAACGGCCAAACTTTTACAATGACATTTTGTTCGGATCAACCGGGTGATGAAATTCTGTTCGTATTTTCTCAATTTAATCTTGAAACATGTTGTGATGCATTAGCAATTTATGATGGACCTTCGACAGCTTCTCCTCAAGTTGCTGGCAGTCCCTTTGCAGCTACTTCACCTGGAACTGTGAGCTCATCAAATGGTTGTTTGACCTTTGAATTTACTTCTGACGGAAGTGTGAATTTTGCTGGATGGGAAGCTGCTTTTTCGTGTTATACGCCTTCATGTTCTGACGGAATACAAAATCAGGGAGAGACAGGTGTAGACTGTGGAGGCCCTTGTGTTAACCCATGTCCAGAGCCAAATGATGATTGTGGAAATCTAGATCCGCTCTGTACTGATTCAGGTTTGAATTTTACAGCGAATGACGGGGGGGTTAATGCTAACGTTGCTGATCCAGGAAATGATTACGGTTGTTTGATTTCGCAACCAAACCCAAGTTGGTTCTACATAGAAGTAGCAACTAGTGGAAATATTGACATGAGTCTAACTGCCGGTTCAGATGTAGATTTTATTATTTACGGACCTTTCACGGACCTCGCCACTGCCCAAGCCAATTGTGGAAATTATGGCAATATTCCAGCGGGAAATGAGGTGGATTGTAGTTTCTCTATTTCAGCATCCGAAACTCCGAGTATACCCGGAGCTGTAGCTGGAGAGGTGTATGTGATGTTGATAACGAATTTCGCTAATGTAGTACAAAATATTACCTTAACACAAACAGGAGGTACGGGCTCCACAGATTGCACGATTTTGCAACCATGTTCCGCAGACGCAGGGGTCGATCAGGTGTATTGTTCCGGTGGACCGGCAGTTACGATAGGTGCAGACC
This sequence comes from Bacteroidia bacterium, assembly GCA_030426825.1. GTDB lineage: Bacteria > Bacteroidota > Bacteroidia > Flavobacteriales_D > Crocinitomicaceae > Paracrocinitomix. Next base: position 22,460 of record JAUHXX010000015.1, read on the forward strand.
CGGTTACTCCAGATGAAAATGATGACTATTCATGGGATAATGGAGCCGGAAACGGAACGATTGATTTAACCGGTGGAGTTCAGGATAATGGACAGGTGAATGTCAGTCCAGCAGTTACTACTACCTACACGGTTACCGTTACAAATACTGACGGATGTATTGCAACTGATGATGTGACTGTAACAGTTGATAATCCCCCAACAGCGTCTAATCCAGCTAATATTACAGTTCAGTGTTCAGCTGATGTCCCAGCTCCAAATGTCAATGTGGTAACAGATGAGGCAGATGATTTTACTATTCCTCCGGTTGTAACGTTACAATCAAATACTTCTGATGGAAACACCTGTCCTGAAGTTATAACAAGAGTTTATAGAGTAACGGATGGCTGCGGAAATTTTGTTGACGTATCGCACACAATTACTGTAGATGATACTCAAAACCCTGTTTTTGCTGCTGCTCCAGCTGCAGTAACGGTAGATTGTATTGGAAACGTTCCAGCAATGACCAACTTGGCTTGGACTGACAATTGTGATGGAGCAGGTAACGTAACTGGTACAGATGGAGCCTTAGTAGGTGGAGCTTGTGGAGGAACAATTACTAGAACATGGACCTACACTGATGCTTGTGGAAACGTAGCAACAGCCACTCAAACAATTACAGTTGATGATAATGTGGCTCCAGTTTTCGCAGCAGCACCGGCTAATATCACAGTAGAATGTGTTGGAGATGTACCGGCCATGACCAACCTGGCATATACAGACAATTGTGATCCAAACGGAAGTGTAGCCGGAACAGATGGCGCCTTAGTTGGTGGATCTTGTGGTGGAACAATTACTAGAA
>JAUHXX010000319.1 GCA_030426825.1 Bacteroidia bacterium
ACTTCTCCATGAATAATCAGTTGATCACTTTCGAGCTCTTTGAGGTAATTAGGGAAATCCCTTCCAGCCAAATTTAGGCTAAGGCTTTCCTGTTTTACTTTTGGCCATATCTCGTCTAGAAACCAGTTGATGGCCTCTTTATTAGGTTCCCAGTTCATAGCACCTATATGATAGAGGGCATTTCTGTTTTGCGTTTCTCTTTTTTCGTAAGGATAATCTGAAATGTTAATGCCAAAAGGAATAGTGATCATTTTTTTTTCGCATTTGAATGATGCAAATCTATCCGTATCCTCATTCGAAATGGTTGCTATTCCATCAACCTCATTAATGGTTTTTAGCTCGTACTTTTTTAATTTGGAAGCAAGGTGCCTTAAGTACATTTTTTTTGCTTTGTTACCGGTCGAATTAGCTAGTCTCTCCCAAATCAAATGCTCAAGGTTGTGCGATCTCAAAACAATCTTTGCACTTGAATTCTTTCGGATTGAATCAATGTAAGGAGTCATGAACAAACTTTCAAGGTGCACAATGTCGTATTCGTCTTCTTGTAAAATTTCAACCAATCGTTTATCAAAATCTGGTGAGAAAAATCGGTTTACATTATACGAATCAGCAGTAACAAGTGCAGAGAAAGCATCAATTACATTGACTCGGGTATCCAAAAATACGCCTTCAATTTTGCTTTTCTCTTTGAATTCAGCTGGAATTTCATCTTCTAAAAAGGGATGCTTTCCGGTTGACACTGTAAAGGTTTTTAATTGAATTCCTGATGCGATTAACCCTAAAGAAATATTACTTATAGCAATGCACCCGCCATCAACTTTCGGGAAAGGAGGTTTGTTACAGAGCTGGAGTACCTTCATTAATTTGATCGTTTAAAAAGTTTACTAAAATACTTTTTATAAACGTCTCTATCGAATAAAGCAGAATCATTTGCTGCTTTGTACGTTAAAAATGCGCCTAAGGGGGCTAAAATGAATGTGCTTATCCACATTCCTTTCCACGGTGTCATAAATCCAGAATCAACCATATTTTCTCCCATAATGGTCAATACATAATAGAGTAGAAAGAATAGAGTGGCAAACACCAATGGCGTTCCAAGGCCTCCCTTTTTTATAATTGCTCCTAAAGGTGCTCCTACAAAGAAGAGAACAAGAACTGCAATTGAAAGCGTAAACTTCTTATGCCATGTGGCCTTATGCTGTAATACATGGTTTGCCTGACTTTCTTTAAGCTTTAATTGGCCATAAATCATGTCTTTGGTAGATCTGATTTCAACCTGCGCAAAGTTCAAGGCAGCAGTATGTTGGCTTTCGCTCATTTCGTCAATTCGAATAATACTGTCTATTGGTTCAATGTCAGGAATGACCATTTTACCGGTTGAATCTGGTACTGAGTCGGTTTGAAAGCCATCATTCAAAATGACAATTTGATTTGCTAAGGTTTGTTGAAAGTCATAACGAATTTGAGTCATTTCGGCTTCCATTGTGTCAATAGCACCCTGTAGTTGAATAAAGTTGAACATTTCATAATCCCGTTTGAATAGGTCTTCATCACTCTGATCGAGCTGAAATCCACTCAAATCAAATTTGATAATGGCTTCGCTAAAAAAGGATTTTTGAAAAGGATATTTATCTCGTTGAATTTGACTGGGGCCAATTTTTTCATACATAGCACCATCATTCAATTTTAGCATCAAATATCGGTCATCATCAGACTTTAACATGTCCCCTGATTTAGCTTTGATAGTCTTCGTTACAAATACATCTGAGTAGGCGTAAATAAGCACTCCTTCTAGATGTCCTGTATCGTTGTTTTTCTTGTCAACGCGGATACTATAATTCTCAATATCATTATAAAAAACACCTTCTGTTATTCCAAAAGTTGGCTTTTTCTCTTGTATGTCGTATATAATTGCACGCCATTTATAGTTAGCAACTGGCAAAAGGTAATTGTTAAAATAGAATGCACCTAAACTTAAAAAGATTACAAAAAAGAGCATGGGTCGCATTACTTTCATTAAGGATAAACCGCTTGCTTTGAGGGCAGTTAGTTCATTGTGTTCTGCTAAATTACCATAAGTCATAATTGATGAGAACAAAACGGCCAATGGAAGAGCTAAAGGAATAAGCGTTGCAGAAACATAGAACATGAGTTTCAACAGAATTGAAATTTCTAATCCTTTGCCAATAAGATCGTCAATATACTTCCACAAAAATTGCATTACCAAAAAGAACATGGCAATGAAGAACGTCATCAAGAAAGGCCCGATAAACGATTTAATAATGAAAATATGTAATCTTTTCAAGATGTTTTATTTTCAGAAACGCATTAATGCGCGTAAAAGTACGTAGAAAGGTAGAAAATCTTAAGATCCTATGACCATTTTAAGATCATTGATTTGGTTTTCCCATAATCTCTGAGACTCTTCCATCTCATCTTCTTCGGCGTGATCAGTGATAATCAATGCCACATCATTGGTTAAGTCATCAACTTTAATAGCGATTTCAAAGTAAGTTTTTAATCCTTCTTCAATATCATCTTCCCATTGGAATTTAACTGATTCACCTTTTTTCTTGGTTAGCAGCTTGGCAGATTCAGTAGCGCCATCCCAAAAGAAACTGAACATGTCTCCTTTGATGTTTACATCATCAGCAAACCACTCACTTAATCCACTCGGTGTAGAAATCATATTGAATAAAACAGAAGTTGAAGATTTTACTTCAAACTCCATTTCGTATTTCACTTTATCACTCATCTCAAAAAGTTAAAAATCAACCGCTTATAATAAAACTGATTAAAGGAAAATAATTTTAATCAGTCGTTTTCAGCGGGTTGCAAAGATAGTATATTTTTCTTAATGAAAAAATGAAATGTATAGATGGTTGTAAATGAGGATGAATAGAAAATTATTCAGGCTAAGAATTGGTTTTAAGCGAAGCCATTACTCGGTTTTCATCAATTGTCTTAAAACTGAAATTTCTATCAAAGTTCAATTTTTCTGCAATTGATTGAATTTGCTCAATCTGAGTTTTGATAATTTTTTGATTCGCTATGAAGTCAATATTTTCATGAATCTTTTTGAAAACCATTTCAACTCGGTTCGTTTTCGGCTTGTTTGCCATTTCTTGTGAGTCTCCAAATATTGACACCACTTGATCCAACCAATTAAAAGGTTTGTCAGCATCAATTTGCGAGAAGTTTTCAGATAATATTTGCTGAATTTGAGATTTTATTTTCTTGCCAATTTTTCCTTTATAATAAAGGATCGTATCCTTTAGACAAGTAGATTTTCTGTTAGCGATAGACTTGTTTTCACGTGGATTGTGATCGTGTAAATTCATCTTTATATCAAAGGTAATCGTAGAGTAATTCTCATCTATTTCGTGAACCGCAAATAAGATATTGTTTTCACTTTTACGTGCTAACTCAATTAATCCTAGGCCTGCTCCTCCTTTTTCAGATAAGGTACCAGTAGATATTATCTCAAACCTCATAGCTTTTAATTCTTCTTGAGAAGCACCGTTGATAACGTTTAGTTGATCAATCAAGTCTTTAACTTCGTCATTCGCTACTAGGTTAGTGGAAATGATATTTAGAAAATCTTCAGACAACTCAACTTCAAAACACTCGTGCTGATCATTTATTAATGCACTTGATGGTTTAGCACCATGGCGTATGATGTTCTGAAATGATTCGGCAATAAGAAAAGGAATTCGTTTTTGAGTTGTTCTATCAATATTTAAATTCTGATTCTGTGAGAATATTTCAATAAGACGCACTGTGATATGATCATTGCAAACTCCAGAATAAGCTAATCTGGTGTTTTTATGGTCGCTATGTTGATTGTTTGTATTCACTGTTTGTCTTGTTCTTACACCTTTAAAGGTACTATATAGACGTGAATATAGAATGTTTCGTGAGTTCATATAGATGAATGGTTCTCAATTCTCGATAAATGAAAATCTTTTCTCGATAGTTGACAGCAATTTGAAAATGCTTGTACGTAAGATTTAACGTGTGATTCTGAAAGGAAGCGCTTTGCACCAAAAACCATTTGCCATTGCCATAATGGCCTTTACAAATAGTTTCGTTAAAACGATTTTTTATTTCAAAAATGCCTGAGTAATTATTCTTTCGGATTTTTGCAAATTTCTTAATGACCTC
>JAUHXX010000320.1 GCA_030426825.1 Bacteroidia bacterium
TCAATTGATTGTCGTAAATACCGGCATGATATAATGTGAATTCCTTAGCTATTAGTGGCAGGGGTTTTTCTGTTTTTTCCTTTGGTTGAATAAAAGAGACTAAGAATTTAACCTTGCCTACAGTTACAATTTTCTCACCCGCTTTGGCCTCTCCGTTATTTTCATTTTCACTAACCAATAATTTCTTGACCTTAAACTTTTCTTCTGGGCAAGCCAGTGAAAATTCCTCTTCCCTTTTTCCTGAAAGATTATTCGAAATAAATTGTGCTAGGTTCTCAAGAAATATATCAGTTATATTTAAATCACCTGAACGAGCTTTCTCATAAACAAGGAAAAGCCCTCTAGAATTAGACTTCGAGTGATTTCTTAAATCAGTAATCCTCTCATATTCCCGAGTTTCATCTTTTTTCTCAGACCCAACTATGTCATTCATTAATAGTAACCTTGCCTGAGCCGTGTAGGTGGATAGCTTACCAGCATCAATGCCAATCCATTTTCTTTTAAGTTTTTCAGCTACAACTAAAGATGTCCCACTGCCATGAAAACAATCTAACACAATATCTCCAACTTGACTACTCGATTCAATAACCCTTTTTAGAAGTTGTTCTGGTTTCTGAGTTGGATAGTCTACGCGTTCCTTAGCCACTTGGTTGACCGGATTAATATCATTCCATAAATCTCCTATCCTTTGCCCATCATCCGGATTAAAAAATCTTTTTACATAAGGCTTGCCCGATTCTGAAAAAACAATTAGACCTTCTTGTAGACCTTGATTTATTCTTTCTTGAGACCATATCCAATGCTTGCCACTAGGAGGTTCTAAAAGCCTGTCTCCAAAATATTTTGCCTCTCCTTGTCCAGATTGAGTAAAGTTATCTAGGTTGTATCTTAAGCCACTTTTTGGATCTGTATGTCTGTAATGCGTTTCTAAAAGCCTTAAATCCCGCGGAGCGAATTGGGGTTGATAAAAATTTGATTCTGACTTAGTATAAAAAAATATGCTATCCGTTAAATTTGAAAAAAAACCACTCTGGCTTTTTACGGATCTTAGTTTCTGCCATTTAATTTCATTTCTGAAATTATGTTCTCCAAAAACTTCGTCAAGAATTGTTTTAATATAATGCCCTTTCTTCTGATCTAAATGGACATAAATAGAACCATCATCAGCTAAAATTTCTCTTAGTATTATTAATCTCTTTCTCAAAAACTCAATAAACTGTGCTCCAATAATTTTATCCCTATAGGCCTTTTCCCGATCTTTCATAAAGTCCTGCTTGGTAGCAAAAGGCGGATCTATATAAATTAGCTTTATTTTGTTCTTGGTTTTGTAAACATTAGGACCTTGTTGATCTTCATATATAGCTTTAAGAGCTAGTAGATTATCCCCAAAAACGAGCATGTTGCTCCAATTATCTTCGAATTGATTGTCACTATTGAAGCTTCTTATCTTTTGAAGTGGGGCAGCTGGTGTATTGGCTATGATATCTTCTTTACGAGCCTTTCCTTTATAAATCAGCTTATAGTCTTTGGTGGCCTCTACAAACTCGGTGTTGTCCGCTTTGAACAGCTTTTGTTTGTAAATCGAAGGAATGGTTTTCTCTTCATCCAAACATTTTTTTATTATTTCTTTATCCTTTTCGGTCAGGTTCATTGAGCCTAGTTCTTTTTTATTGTGATTTTTTCAAAATTAATTTTAATAATAAAGACAAAAAATACTCATGTCATCAATAATGGCTTCTTTTTATATTTATTCAGAGAGTTTCTTGGCTTAATAGGATTAAGATTCAATTACTCAACATTTTCAAAAAATTTGATAGCATACTTGCAATAATCGATTATCAGGTCTTTGTCTGTTTCAAACTCTTGACGATTACCCAACCAATTTCTGCATTTTTCATGGATTTCTTTTCCTTCTTTCAACTCCTTGTAAGATATGCATTTGATATGCTTTTGGGAGAGTAATACGAATAACGCATTTTCAAAAGGATAGTCGCCATATTTTTCGATATCCTTTAATGCCAAGCAACCATTTTTTCTGAACTTCACTTCAATAAAGTGGGCGTCCTTATCCTTAAAGACAACAAAGTCGGGCATTTGACGAATATTAGTAGAAACATCGCTTCTTACCCCTTTCAATAATTCCGAAATACCAGGAATGGTATTTTCCATACCATATTTGTAAACCTGAAAGCCTAAGGAGATAAAAAGTTGTTCAACTATAGTTTCGGCAATCCTTCCCTTGATTACTCCGGAGACCCAAGGATTTCCATTTGCTTTAGAATAACAATCAGAGCATAGTCCGTTATTAAATTTGGTATATGCTCCGCATTCAGTACAATCTGGCATAAATAAATTAATAGTTTGGTGGACTACCAAAATAGATATAACACTCCAGTTTAACAATTAACTATGATGTGAATTAAGAATTTTCTTATGTAATTTATTGAAAAATGAATTTGACAATCAGTCGTTTTGCCATTTCTTTTTTCGTAGATCACATTCTTTTTTGGGCAGATTGAGTTTTGGGTTTACCGTTTTACAAAGTTCATCGATCTTAAATACGGCTTGCGTAGGGGTAAGGGTTTCAGCAGAAACCATCTGGTCAAAAACCCATAAGTGTCCATGGACGTCAAGTTTTTTGACTTTTGCGAATTTGCGTAAGGTGTTATCACTCGTGAGTAGCGTTGCGTTCAGCTTCTCTGCTTGGTAAAACGCCGAGCAGTCCTGTTCCGATAAACCAGGTTTTTGCAATCGAATTTCGATGATGTCTACAAGCTGTATTTCTGAAATTTCATGGACCTCAAGTTGTCCACTATCTATATATACTTGAAAGGCAGACTTCTGGCAATCATGCAATTCTTCAAGCACAAGATCCGTGGTACAAAACTGAAAATTCAATCCAAAGAACTGACTTAGGATTTCCAGTTTCACCAAGTCAATCAAGATATTCGCATCATTAACAACTATGGTCATATCGCAATGAATTGGTCTCGGAATACAGCCAGTTTTTCATTTGAAAGATTGGCAGCCTTACTAAGGCTGATTATTTCTTCAGAAGCTGCACGATAGACCAATTGCATAAACCTATCTGAATGCTCTTTTCCTTTGTATTGTCCTAGCCCTTCCTCTTCCCGGTTGGCTGAAATATACTTTCTGAATTTTACATATCGATGTTCATCGATAATACCTAGATTCTTTGCCCGTGCCATTATGGCTTGGATAGAAATGCCATAGGTTTCCTTAATACTAATCAATTCAGGAATACTTATACCTTTTCTTTTTTTGGAACCAAGCTCGGTAATAAAAGTCTCGTATGGAATTAACATTGCACCTGCAAAGGCATGGCAGAGGCGTTCAATCTCTTTTTCGCTTAAAGCATCAGAAAAATTTAAAAGAATATGACCAAGTTCATGAAGAGCGGTAAACCGTTTCCTTTCTATGCTGTAATTTTTGTTGATGACAATTATAGGAATATTGCCATCTGCCCACCCGGAAAGGCCGTCAAAGGCCAAATCCGCATCAAGCTCTATAACCTTGATTTCTTTGTCCTCCAATATTTCAATGACATTCGGTAAAGCATTGATTCCTAATTTCCATGCTTTAAGGAGCGCATTGACAGCATTTTCAATATCGGAAACAGTTGAAATCAACACATTCTTTATTGGGTTGACGAAAGCGGATTTTATTTGCAGCAAATCCTCTATTTCCAAATAACGCTCAACACCTTCGGCCACTTGTTGCTTGATGGCATTGGTTTTCTTTACGCCTAAAATACTTCGTTTCCTAAACTCTATCTTTTCTATCTCAGCACCCAAAGGCCTAAAGAAATAATCAGGCTTTACGTTAAGAGCCTTTGCAAGTTTTATCAAGGTAGCACTGTTGGGCATCATTTCTCCTTTCTCATATTTTGAAATAGCATTTTTGGAGACAATATCACCCATGGCCTTCACCAGATTGTCTTGTGACATGGCGGAAAGCAGACGAGCATTTTTTAATCGTTTTGAAAAAAGTTCTTTCATAACTCTGTTGATAATGTGTTGACAAAATTACAAAATATGTTTGTTTTGTCAACCATTGTTTTTTAAAACATTGATTTCAAAAGCAATACTTTAACTTTTCGTAAAACGCAAACACTTGATTTAAAGATGGTATAAAAACAAA
>JAUHXX010000016.1 GCA_030426825.1 Bacteroidia bacterium
AAGTTAAATCTGATATTATTGAAGGGAAAACTAAAATTTTATATGTTGCTCCTGAATCGTTAGTGAAGCAAGATTATATAGATTTCTTTAGCTCTGTAAAAATTTCGTTTGTTGCTGTTGATGAAGCGCATTGTATTTCTGAATGGGGACACGATTTTAGACCAGAATACAGAAAAATTAGAACTATGATTGGTGCTATTCATGAGAATATTCCAATTATGGCTTTAACGGCTACGGCTACTCCAAAAGTTCAGCATGATATTCAGAAAAATTTGAATATGTTGGATGCCACGGTATTTAAAATGTCATTTAATAGAGATAATCTCTACTATGAAGTGCGGCCAAAGAGGGAAGTTGAAAAAGGCATCATCAAGTTTATTAAAGAGCGCCCGAATAAATCTGGGATCATTTATTGTTTGAGCAGAAAGAAAGTTGAGGAAATTGCAGAAGTGCTTCAAGTTAACGGTATTAACGCATTGCCATATCACGCTGGACTAGATTCTAACCTAAGAGCTAAACATCAGGACATGTTCTTAATGGAAGAAACGGACGTAATTGTCGCTACAATTGCTTTTGGTATGGGTATCGATAAACCTGATGTTAGATTTGTTATTCATCATGACATTCCAAAAAGTCTAGAAAGCTATTATCAAGAAACGGGAAGAGCAGGTAGAGATGGTGGCGAAGGTCATTGTCTCACTTTCTATAGTTATAAGGACATTGAAAAATTAGAGAAATTCTTACATGGCAAACCCATTTCTGAACAAGAAATTGGAAAACAGCTTTTACATGAAACGGTTTCTTACGCTGAAACATCTGTATGTCGCAGAAAGTATATCCTTCATTATTTTGGCGAACAGTTTAATGAAAGCAGATGCAGTGACATGTGTGACAACTGCAAAGATCCTCGCGAAAAATTTGAAGGCAAGAAAGATGTGGAATTATTTTTACAAGCTGTTCAGTTTTTAAAAGAAACTCAAAAAGCGAATTACGTTTGTAATTTATTGATAGGCAAAGAAACTTCAGAAATAAAAGCTTATAAGCATATTGGAACGGAGTTTTTTGGCAAAGGTGCTGAGCAAAATTTTGCTCATTGGAATGCAGTCGCTAGACAATGTTTAGTCAGTGGACTTTTGACAAAAGAAATTGAGAGTTACGGTACATTAAAAATTACTGAAGCCGGCCATGAATACATGCGTAAGCCAACTTCATTCATGCTATTGAAAGAGCATGATTATTCTGCTGCGATTGATGAATCTATTGTGGTAGCACAGAAAGGCGGTTCTGCAGCTGATGAAGGACTATATCAACTGTTAATTGAATTGAGAAAAAAGATCTCAAAAGAAAAAGACATTCCTCCGTTTGTGATTTTTCAAGAACCTTCGTTGCAGGACATGGCAGTTCAATACCCTATCAACATGGAGGAATTGACCAATATTCAAGGAGTAGGACAAGGGAAAGCCACAAGATACGGGGCACCTTTCATAGAATTGATTAAATCATATGTTGAAGAGAACGATATTGATAGACCGCAAGATTTTGTTGTAAAGTCAATCGTTAATAAATCAGGAATGAAAGTTCACATCATTCAAAATGTGGATAGAAAAATGCCATTAGACGCCATTGCTAGTTCACAAGGAAAGGAAATTGGTGATGTCATTTCGGAGATCGAGGCAATAGTGAGTTCTGGAACAAAAATCAACATTGATTATTACATCAATGATGTATTAGATGAAGACGATCAGGATGATATCTATGAATATTTCTTAGAGGCTGAATCAGACAGTTTGGAAGATGCTCATGAAGAATTTGACGGTGATTATGATGAAGACCAGCTCAGATTAATGCGTATTAAATTTATGAGTGAAATGGCCAATTAAGTTTAAATTGTCATTTATTTTCACTAAGTTTAGTCATCAAGTAAAAAACTATAAATCAAATGAAAAGATTATTAAATGTCAAAACCTTAATTGGCGCAGGTGTATTATCTGTAGCTATAATTGGTTTTTCAAGCTTCATAGCGGGAGAAAAAGAGAAAAAATCAGGTGGTACGGCTTGTGAAATTTACGGTAAAATCAAATTCGTTGATTACGGAGAAGATTATAAAGTAAAAAGAGTTGACTACGGAGAAGATGTAAAAATCAAATGGGTGGATTACGGGGAAGACAGCAAAGGAAAATGGAAAAGAGTTGACTATGGCGAAGATTTCAAATTGAAATGGGTTGACTATGGTGAAGACTTTAAAGTAAAAGAAGTTGATTACGGCGAAGGCTGCTAATCTTCAAATAAATTGAAATCCCTCTTAACGTTGTTGAGAGGGATTTTTTTTGGATTTTGGTGCAATTTTGTCTTTAAGTTTTATAAACCAAAGTTCGAAGAAAAAATATGACACGGAGCTAACTAGTAAAGTCAAAATAAACGCTCCTAATTGATAGGTAATAGGAGATTCTGGAACACCGGGTATATTGTTTTTTAGGCAGTACTCATGAATACTCTTACAAATATGGATTAAACCGTAATGATAAACATACAAACCATAACTAATCAAACCAATATACGTGATTAACTTATTTTCAATTATTCCTCTAAAAAGATTTCTAGATTTCAACCTCAATAGTATAAGTGAACAAATAATATTCACTAAGCTAAAGCCCCATATATATTTATAAGAATTTTTCATCAAAGGACCATATCCTAGCGTTGAGAAATTCCATTCAGATGAAGCAATGTAATTCGTAATTAACCCAAGTGCAATTACGGAAGAAACAACAACTCCCAGCACAAAATTTCCGACCTCTTTTTTAATAAAAACGCTTGCTAGTCCACCAATAGCAAATGCATCAAGATGTGATAACGTAGAGACATAAACGACAACGTTTTCATTTGAACTCAGAAACGGTAATGCATTTGATGAAGAAATAAAAGCAATTAATAACCTTAGAACGGGTCCCAATAAAATAATAAATACTAACATTTTCTTTAAATGCCTTTTCGAAACAAAATAAATTAACAAGGGCCAAATCAAATAAAATTGCTCTTCAACAGCCAGGCTCCAGAAATGAGTTATGTACCTATTATGCTCAAAAAAGTCGGCACTATGGTAAAAGTTGTAAGTGTAGGTAAATCCGTAAATTAATTGGTTATTGAGGGAATCAAAATATTCTAATTGGGTTAGACCAAAAAAAGCAATTGTGCAGGCAAGAAATCCTAAATAAAAATAATACAATGGGAAAATTCTCAGTACCCTTCTTATCATAAAGTTTTTTAAATACTCTTTAAAACCCATTGTTTTCTCTTTAGTAGACAAGAGAATTGGAGTGATTAAAAAACCCGACAAAACAAAAAATGCCTGAACACCTAAATAGCCCGCCGGAAATACATTTATGTGAAACAAAAAGACCGCTAGAAAGGCGAATGCTCTGTATCCATTAAGGCTAGGATTCATATAGTTAAAGGTCTTAAAGCTATTATTTGCGTAAAATTATCTCCTACAAAAGAAGAAAATATATCTCTAATGCAACGAGATTAAAGTAAATAAAATATCAACCTGACTCAATACAATGGGTCAATTAATAAGTTTGAACAATGGTTTAACAAAATTAACCTGCAACAACTTGAAGCATTGCTTCTTTAAGCAAATATTTTTCAGCTAATCTTTTAAGATCTTCTGAAGTTGTAGTGTGTATAGCCCTAATATAATCTTGATAATAAGTCCTAGACAACTTATTAAAATAGATGTTTTTAAAAATCTCCATCTGAGATAAAGGACCATCAGCTTGTCGTAGAAATTCTCCAAGCGTATAATTCTTCACTTTTTGAAGTTCATCATCATTAACCAATTCCTTTTTCAAGATGTCAAACTCGTTAAACACTTCATCAATAGTTTCCTCACGGACATCCTTCCCAACCTCCGTTGAAACGAAGAAGTAAGCCGCGTCTTGCAAAACAGCCAAGCCAGAACCAATCCCATAAGTGTAGCCCTTATCCTCACGAATATTAGCCATTAATCGGCTGCCGAAATATCCGCCTAAAATGGTATTTAATAGCTGAAAAGAAAAATAATCGGGGTGATTTTTATCAAACATTAATCGCCCTATTCTTATGGCGGACTGGATAGCGTCAGGTTTTTCAATTGTCAAGACCCCTTTATGCTGTTCAAAATTTTGTTTTTCTAGAACATGAGGTTCATTATTGAAGTTTAGGGCCCACTTTTTTATTTTTTCTATAAACTCCGGATCTACATTCCCGGTAATAAAAATTACCGGTTTAGTTGAATAAAAGTTTTGATAGAACTCTATTAGATCCGATTGATTAAGTTGCTTAAAATCATCAAGCACGGCCAACTGCCCATAGGCAGAATTCTTGCCATACAAGTTCTGATTAAACGTTCTTCGACACAATACTTTTACTTTTTCAACATCAATATTGAAATTACTTTTTGAAATCTCTACTTCCTTTCTAAGTTCAGATTCAGGAAAATCTACGTTCAAAAAAGCCGTTGAGAACAAATCGAAAATACTTTCAATATTCTCTGTCAATCCATATAAATTAACCGTAGAATGATCCTTGTCTAATTCGAGATTTGTATATCCTCCAAAAAAATCAATTTCCTCGGCAATTTGTTGGGCTGTTTTAGAAGCAAAACCAGATAACAGCAATTTATTTGTGAATCCAGCTACTAATTTTTTCTTTTGGAACTTAGTACCGGCGTTCCATTCAATATCAATTTTAACTGATTCGTCTTTTACTTCTTTTAACCAATAAATTTCAACTCCATTGTCCGCGACATTTTTTTCAGGAAAAACTATGTCTAAACTCTGAGCTTGTTTGAATTTTGGAGCGATTAACCTGTTCATAATTTTGCCTTAATTTTTAGAGTTGAAGAATTTGAAGGTTTAATTACCCGAGTAGCAAAATCTATCAGAGATTGTGAAGAAACAGTGTCGTATTCTGCCAATTCATCATTGATTTTATCCAATTTTCCCATCTTGTCAAACATGGCAATATTCATTACCCGATTCATTAAACTTTGTTCAGAAAAAACTTTACTTGTTTTGAACTTATTTTTCACTTTGGTTAACTCACGGTCGTCAATCTTACTTTTACAAACAGTTTCCAAGACCTTCCAAATTTCTTTTTCCGCATCATTTAATGAAACTCCTTTTAACAGATGACCTGAAACAACGATTAGTCCATCTTCCCATCCTGCAGAAATGTATGCAGAAACTGAAGAGAACATTTTCTTTTCAGTCACTAACGTTTGGTACAATCTTGAAGACTTACCTCTTCCAAGAATATCTGACAATAGGTCTCCCGAATAATGCTCTTTTGATAATCTGCTTCCCATTCTAAACGCAATGTAAATAGCGTCAGAAGGAACTTGTCGCTCTACCTCAAGCGACCTTGCCTCTGACTGTGGAGGTTCTGGTGAAAGATTCCTTTTTGGTTTTGGCCTTGCAGGTATATCTCCGAACCATTTTTCGGCTAAATCTTTAACCACATTCAAAGAGATATTTCCTCCAACTACTAAAGTCGCGTTTTGTGGACCATAGTGTTTGTAGAAAAAATCTTTAACATCCTGCATTGTCGCCTGTTCAATGTGCTCAATTTTTTTACCAATCGTGGGCCATTTATAGGGATGTTTTTGGTAAATCAAAGGTCTTAATAACAACCATACGTCTCCATATGGTTGATTTAAATAGCGCTGCTTAAATTCTTCAACCACCACATTTCTCTGCACTTCTAAACTTTTAGGTGTGAAAGCTAATTCTAACATTCTGTCACTTTCCAGCCAAAATGCGGTTTCGATATTATCTGCAGGAATGATATCGTAATAATTGGTGATATCGTTATTCGTAAAGGCATTACACTCTCCTCCTGCCATTTGCAGAGGCGCATCAAAATTCTCAATATTTTTTGATCCGCCGAACATTAAATGTTCGAATAGATGTGCAAAACCCGTTCTATCCTCATCTTCATCTCTTGCACCTACATCATATATGAGGTTGACCACTGCCATTGGGGTGGTTTTATCCTCATGATAAATTACTTTTAATCCATTTTCTAAACTAAACTCTTCGAAATCAATCATTAAAAATTATATTTTGGATTATTCAAATTCTCTTTCTCCATTCTAAATTCTTGAAGGATTTCATTCACGATATCAGCAGCTGGTTTTATTTCATTTATGATGCCAGCAACTTGACCAATTTCTAGTTCACCTTCAGATAAATCTCCTTCGAACATACCTTTCTTTGCTCTTCCCCTACCTAACAGATTTTTTAGATCTTCATTGGAAGCATCATTCGCATAAGCCTCTTCTACTCTGTGAAAAAAGTCATTCTTAATCAATCTTACTGGGGTTAATTCTTTTAAGGTGAGTTTTGTTCCGCCATCTCCTGTTTTGAGTACCGTTTGCTTAAAGTTGTCATGTGCTGAAGATTCATTAGAAGCGACAAATCGTGAACCTATTTGAACTCCATCAGCACCTAAAACCATTGCCGCTAACATTCCAGCACCAGTAGCAATTCCACCTGCAGCAATTAAGGGAATACTTAATTGTTTTTTGATCATAGGAATCAAGGTCAGAGTTGTAGTTTCATCAATGCCATTATGCCCACCTGCTTCGAATCCTTCTGCTACTACAGCATCTACTCCAGCATCTTGAGATTTTAAAGCAAACTTCAATGAGGATACCACATGAACAACAGTGATACCTTTCTCCTTTAGATAATTCGTATATGTTTTGGGATTGCCAGCAGAGGTAAAAACTATAGGAACTTTATGCTTGATTATCGTTTCGATATGTTTATCTATATCTGGGTAAATCATTGGTAGATTTACAGCAAAAGGTTGGTTTGTAGCCGCCTTACATTTCTGAATGTGTTCATCAAGAATGTTTGGATACATTGATCCAGATCCGATTATACCCAAGCCGCCTGCATTACTCACCGCTGAAGCCAATTCCCATCCTGAGCACCAGATCATTCCCGCTTGAATTATGGGATATTTGATGCCAAATAATTGTGTGATCTTGTTTGTTTCCATTGAAAGATTAAAGTTAATTGAAATTTAGATGCAAAATATCTTGAATTTACTTTTATGTTTTCTTGGATAATTTTTGTACTTTAGCTCTCTGGTACTGTGGATATTTCAAAGTACTACAAAATGAAATTGAGAATGAAAAAACTAATTATACTGTTATTCTTTGTTGCTGCTGGGCTTAGTTCAAATGCACAACAATACAATTTAGGGTACGGTATCCGGGCAGGTGTTGCTAATTTTTTAGGTGACATTGGAAACGGAGATGCGGCGAGAGGATTTGTTTTCAACATGAATCTAAAAGATACACGTTGGTCAACTGGAGCGTTTATTCGTTATCGTTTTCACCCTCTATTAGCTTTACAAGGCTCCTTTACTTATGCTAGAATTCAGGGAATGGATTCTGACTCTGAAAACAGAGCACGTAGAGGTAGAAACTTGAATTTCAAGAACGACATGTTTGATATTGCGGCTAAACTGGAATATTACCCACAATTTTTATCGGTATCTGATGTTGGTTTCAGAGGACGTTATCGAACGGATTTTCAAACTTACTTTTTTGCTGGACTTGGAATGGTAATTCACAGTCCTAAAGGACAACTAGGTGGTACTGGCCCAAAAGTTAAACTTCGTCCATTAATGACTGAAGGTGAGAAGTATTCTCCGGTAGTTTTTCAAACTCCATTTGGCGGAGGATTTTTCTTTACGCATAAAAGAAAACACAGAATTGGATTTGAGTATTCATGGAGTTGGACATTCACAGATTATTTAGATGATATTTCCGGTACTTATTTTGATCATCCTGCTGGTTCGCAAGCAGCACAAATGTCAAATCAATATGATCCAGGGAATGTTAATGTACCAGCTATTGAAAACTACCTTCCAGGTGAACAAAGAGGTGACCCTACTGATAGAGACAACTACATGTTAATGACGGTTTCGTACAGTTATTTAATCCGTACTAGAAATGGATTCTACAGAAAGAACTACTCTTGGATGTACGGAAGAAGAAAGCGATTTGGTGGAACTAAAGCAAAGTTCTAAGTAGCTGCTTCTAAAATTTTCTGTACAATAATTTCAATATCAAAGTTTTCGATTGACACATCTTTGGTTGAGTCGTTTTGGTAGTCTTTATTAAAAAATTGATCAACCAATTCTGAGTTAAATTCTCCCGGACGATAAGTTAATGTGGGCCTTTTCGATAGTTTATAATCTATGAGCTTGCTCGGTGTTTGTTCTGCCGTCGTATTTAAAATATTCAAGAGAAAATCAGACTCACTCATGCGATAAATACATTCGTTTCGAGGCAATAAGTTATTTAATTCTAATCTATCTCCCAACGTTTTGATATATGGGCCTATCATTTCTAAATTATCAGCATTTGACATGTCCATGTATACTCTGAATTTAAATTCAACATCTAAACCGACCAGGTAATCTAGAAATTCAAACGGGTTTCTAATGTCCTTGTAAAAATTTCCCGCATAAGTTAAAACTGGTACATTTGATTGGTCCGAAAGCAGATTATCAGCTAGTTTGATTCCTTTAAAGTCCAGCCCTTGAGGCAACACTAAAATTTTATCTTTAGATTTAAACTCGTAAAAAGAAGGTGCCATGACTTCAGTTGGAACTATAATAAAATCAAACTTTTTAAGAATCCATTTTTCAAACCATTTGTGAAAAAAAGGAGTTTGTATTGTAGTATTTGAAGAATAGGGGTCGCCATAATCAGCAATTTTGACTTTGGTCAAATTATTTCTTTTCTTAGTGGCTAATCTTAGCCCATAATGCGCATTCAAGGGCAACCCAACAGAAATGCATAGATCAAATTTATTGTCAGACTTGCGAAGCGCCTTGGAGACGGTATATGCAAACTCAAAATTAAATCCTCCTGGATAAAACCACTCAATTAACTTCCTTTTGAATCTTTTAGAAATTCCTGTCTTTTCAAGTTTCGGAATTTCGAATTGTTCTGATCTTTTGACATCCTTTTTAGGCTGAAAAGTTACCGCATTTTTATTTAAATAAAAGCCCGGCCTTACTTTTTCAATTATTAAATTATTGTATTGATTCTGAAGGTCTGAATAATCAAACTCATTATCTGGAATAAAAACAACAACTTCATGTCCAAGTCTTGCAAATTCTTTGACAAGTTCGAAAGTCCGGAAAGCTCTTGGATTAATTAAGGGATAAAAATTGTATGAAATAACTCCTATTTTCATAAGGTATTACGACAAATAATCAGAACATATTTTAAGAATACGTTCTGTAGCATTACCATCCCATAATTCTGGAATTTCACCTTTTTTGTAGGTGCCATTCTGAATTTTTTGAACTTGATCCATTACCTCTTCAACTTCGAATGGCAAAAGCGTATTCGTTCCAGCTTGAACCGTTATAGGTCTTTCGGTATTATCCCTAACCGTTAAGCACGGTACTCCTTGAAAAGTTGTTTCTTCTTGAATACCCCCACTATCTGTAATTACTAATTCACAAGACTTAACTAATTTCTGAAATTCAAAATAGCCCATTGCATCCGTTAAGGTCACGTTGGCCAATTGTGATAATTGGTCCTCAAGGCCGAATCGTTTCAAGTTCTTTTTTGTCCTAGGGTGAATAGGGAAAACAACCATGTACTTTTTTGACACCTCAGTCAATAATGCTAGTAATTTTTTTAAACCAATCTCTGAATCTACATTTGAAGGTCTGTGGACTGTCATCAGCACAAATTTTTCTTGAAGATTTAAATCTTCAAGAATTGACGACTTTTCGATTTCACTTTTAGATGCAACTAATGTATCAATCATGGTATTTCCTACAAAATGAATTTGTCCATTCTTTTTTTCAATTGTCAAATTTTGAATTCCGCTTTCTTCAGTCACAAAAAACAAGTCTGAAATTTCATCAGTTAAAATGCGATTGATCTCTTCAGGCATTTCTCGGTCATTAGATCTCAATCCTGACTCAAGATGAGCTAAGGAAATGCCTAGTTTATTAGCAACAATTGCAACCGCTAGTGTCGAGTTGACATCTCCAGGTGTAATGATTAAATTAGCCGGAAAGTTTTCTTTAATAAGCGCTTCTAACTTGAAGAGAATCTGTCCCATTTGCGTAAGCGGACTTGAACTGTCAATATCAAGATAGAAATCAGGTCTTAATCCGAATTGATCAAAAAAGACTTGAGCCATAGTAGCGTCAGAATGCTGGCCCGTATGGGCTATTTTCAATTCAAGATTAGGATAATTCTCAGCAACACGTTTAAACTGCGTCACTTTAATGAAATTAGGCCTTGTACCTACTACTAACAAAATCTTTTTCTTATCCATAATTCCAATTGGATGAACTAATTTACCTTATGCCAAATACTCAACCAGTTTAGTATTATATGTACTATCTGAGTACTCCTTTTTTACAAATTGCATTGCATTATATCCTATTTCATTTCTAAATTCTCGATTCGAATAAAGGTGTTCAATTGCCTGCAATAAACTCTCATGTTCATTTTGAGGATCAATATACAAACAATGCTCTTTTCCTTTAAATATAGACTTTATTGTTTTTGATTCAGGTGCAATGAAAGGAATTCCGCATTCTGCATATTCAAACAACTTCAGAGGACTTCCATACCAATTTGAACCTGGCATTACCGCTATAGAAAGTTCCGTTTTTATCTTATTTAATTCAGATTCAGAAACGAATCCAGGCAGGTATACTTTCTCTTTTAGCTTTTTTGAATCTACCATTGATTTGATTCGGTTCCATTCTGTTCCAAAACCTATTAATGAAAGTTTCGACTGAGGATGCTGCCGGTTAAACTCAAAGAATACCTCCAGTAGCAAATCAACTTTATGCCATTTTAAAAACGAACCAATAAAACCAATATTGAAGTTAGGCTCAGGCTTATTTTGGATTTCATTATTCTTTAATAAAACGCACGGCAATACATTCACCTTTCCAGAAATTTCATATTTCTTAGAAATGTAATCTTGACATGCGGGAGAATAAACCATGATCTTATTTGCAGCCTCTAAACTCAACTTTTCTGATTTTTGAATGTTATTCCAGTATGCTGACTTTGTTCCATACATCTCTACAAATTGTTCGTCCACAGGAGAGTCAAAAATAATAGACAATTTGGCTCCCCAAAACTCAGCTAATTCTTTTCCTATTAACGAGCCAACAGAATGAAATTCTACTATCAAATCACAGGCATTAAGCTTTTTTAGCTCTTCTAAAAGTGCATCTTGTCCTTTCAGATATGACCTCATCACAATTGATTGATACAACCATGGCCATTTTTTTAACAACCTCTTTAACGTTGATTTTAATCCATTACTAGAAGGGTTATTGTCCTCAGCTTTTTTTTCCGAATCGGTGTAATCTAGAACAACTTCATGTCCTTCAGCAACGAAGGCAGACTCTATCTTTTTCAAATAGCCAAGAACAGCAGAATTCTCGTTTTGAAAATTGAAATTCGGGATTGCTATTAATATGAGTATTCTTTTCTTCAGAGTTTACTTTTTATCTGATTTTTCATTTTTAAAAGCCCTTCTTGCAAATCTAATTTTGGTTCCCAATCAAGATCACGTTTAACTTTTGAAATATCGCAAACCGTATTTGGTATCTCGTTCGGTCGCTGGACATCTTCAGAAACTACCTTGAGATTTGAACCCCAAACTTTTTGGCAAGCCTCAATAATTTCCTTCACTGAATAAGAACTACCTGAACCAACATTATAGATCTCACCGTTAATATTGTCACCAATTTTTACAAGAAAATCAATGAAATCGGCAATGTGCAGATAATCTCTTTTCGGATCCAAGTCTTTGACATTGATCGTTTCTGAATTTTCAATTTGATGTATAATCTCTGGAATTAGCATTTTTGAATTCTTCGTATCTCCATATATATTAAATGGCCTAACTATTACAGAATCAACTGCGAAATTTTCAGTGTAAAACTGACAAAGTCTTTCTCCTTCTAATTTGCTAAATGCGTAGGGATTTAAAGCTTTTACGGCATGTTTTTCGTCTATTGGAAGATATTCTGGTACACCATACATATATGAGCTAATGAATACCATTTTAACCCCATGTTTTTTACAAAATTCTAGCGCATTCGCGGTACCAATAATATTGGTCTCAAAGAAATCGGTAGGATTATTCCAACTATCAGGCACGTTACTTTTGGCTGCCAAGTGATATAAAACGTCAATTGTACTCGGATTTTCAAAACCGTTAAAATAATCTTGATTTTCAATTCGCAAAGCGTTTTCAGATTGAACCACTGTGTGACCTGACATCAATAATACCTCAGCTAAATGCGTTCCAATGCTTCCTGAGGCTCCAGTAATGGCAATGCGCTTCATTCTTTTAGAAAGATCGATTTATTCTTTTCAAACTCGTCTATAGCTTCCATATAATCATCCGGTCTTCCGATATCCAACCAATAACCTTTAAATTGGTTAACAGATGCATTCTTTTCAGCCTTAATAAGGTCAAGCATCAATGTATCAAATCCATAGGCTTCATTATGTGGGATGAAATCTAGAACTTCTTTGTTCAACATATAGACCCCCATGCTGACCTCAAATTTACTTACAGGTTTTTCATGAAAGTCTTGTAATTTTTTATTCGCATCAACTTCCAAGACACCATATAAATTAACATGTTCCCTGATATAAGAAGATATCGTAAATATGTTTCTTTGCGCAACATGATCTTCATAAAAGGCCTTAAAGTCGATATCTGACAAAATATCACCGTTCATCACCAAAAAATTCTCAGGTAAATCATCTATTAAACTCAATGGCCCCATGGTTGAAAGCGGTTTACTTTCAAGCGAGTAATCTATTTTGATACCCCATTTTGAGCCATCTGCAAAAAAAGTTTTTATCAAATCGGCTTGATGGTTTACCGTTAAAGTAATGTGATCAAAGCCAGCATGCACCAATTGGCGAATGATAATTTCGAGTATCGGGTAATCTCCAAGGGGCATTAATGGTTTAGGTAAAACAACTGTATAAGGACGTAATCTTGTTCCTTTACCACCGGCCAAAATAATCGCTCTTTTAGACATTGTAAATGTTGGTTTTATATTTAGATAAATTATCTGGATTCGTAAACCAATCCACTGTTTGTTTGATTCCTTGTTCGATTGAAACTTCAGGAACAAATCCAGTAAGTGAATTGATTTTTGAATTATTACACCATAAACGCTGCACTTCGCTTTTACCCGGTCTTATCCGAGCAGGGTCAATAACAAAATTCACATCTGAGTTCATGGTCTTTTTGATTAATTCAAAAGTATCTTGGATTGAAATCTCAAAATTTGAGCCGATATTGATGACCTCACCTACCGATTTATCTGAATTCGCTATTGCGATAAATCCTCTACATGTATCTTCAACATAATTAAAATCTCTAGTAGGACTTAAATCCCCTACTTGAATTTCTTTTTTACCATCTGCTATTTGCGAAATTATGGTTGGAATAACTGCTCGAGCGGATTGCCTTGGACCATAAGTATTAAAAGGTCTTGCAATAGTTAAAGGCAAGTCAAACGCATTGTAAAAACTCATTGCCATGTTATCTGCACCAATCTTACTAGCACTGTACGGAGACTGTGGCTGAAGCGGATGTTTTTCATCAATTGGAACATACAAAGCAGTTCCATATACTTCAGAAGTTGATGTATGGATTACTTTTTCACATCCATTATCTTTTGCTGCTTGACAAATATTCAAAGTTCCAGTGACATTCGTATCGACATAAGAGGTAGGCGCAACATATGAATAAGGAATGGCTATTAAAGCTGCCAAATGAAATACTACGTCAACCCCTTTCGTTATATGATTACAATAATGAGGATCTCGTACATCTCCTGAAAGTACTTCTATTTGATCAAGGCAATCAACTTGTTCTAACCAGCCCCAATAATTGAAAGAATTGTATTGAGATAGGGCTTTTACTTTTGCCCCTTCCTTTACCAACATTTCTATAAGATGCGAGCCGATAAAGCCATCTGCACCCGTTACCAATACTGTTTTACCTTTTAAGTTCATTCTATATAAAATTTAGCTTTTTTGCCAATTCGAGATAATTTACATCAGCCGAAAAATTATCTCTCCAATACTCTTTAATCTCAGCAGCAGACAACACGAAAATTTCTTGATTATAAAAAGCCATTATCTTTTCAGCAATACCTTTAACACTTTCGTCTTTCTCAACTAATAGACCTACTTCGTAGTCAAACAACTCTTCACAGCCACCAACTCTATTAGCCAAAATTGGAATTCCCAAACTTAGAGCTTCAAGAAGTGAGACTGGCAAACCTTCAGTACTGCTCAAATTTATAAATAAATCCGGATCAGATAACTTCATGAACTCAATGACCTCATAATAATCATCTTTTTTAAAAGATTGAACGAATTCGACTTTATTGGAATGAGCCTGTAATAAAGATTTAACCTTTGCTATTGTTTCGCCTTCGCCATGATGAATCCACTTTACCTCTATATTAAGCAAAATGAGCACATGAGCTATTTTATCCAATCTCTTCAGAGGAATTGCATCTGAACAAGTCAATACGGTAAACTTCTCTTTAACTAAGCATGGCTTTAGGCCATGGTCTTTAGTTCCAAAATAAGCCAATTGAATTTTGTCAGGAAAAAAATTCAAACTTTTTAAATAAGACGTGGCCTCACGAGACAACGCAAACACATTTTGAGTCTGACTATAAATGAAATAGCGAAAAGGTAGGTATCCACCTTCGTGTCTATTATCCCAAATATCATATCCATTCACCCTAAACATAAACGACTCAATCTCCCCCTTCTTTTTTAATATTGCTAAGGCTAATGCCCATTCGTTCATCCAATATGAGTAATGGATAGCACTCTCATGAAGTTTTTGTCTTTGTAACCATTTAGATAAAAGCAATCCTGATTTCACGACAACATAATGTCTTCGAATTTTCCTAAGAAAAAACAATTTTTGGGGAATATGCCTAAATTCAATTGCCAATATTCTAATTAAAAAAACAAACTCATAAAAGCTAATTTGTTTATTCAACATAACTTCTTCTGGGTGAATTTTAGCAAGTCCGTTGTATGCGGGTTGAATTTCTCCATTTCTTGAATACGGAATTAAATTTATGTTTTGAGATATTTCGCTGAGCACGTCAATCTCATTATTTAAATATGACTCTTTATTTCCAAAAGGATAACCAGCCGTATAAACATTCAGCCGGCGAGAAGATCTATCACTATCTTTGGGCGTACCTTTTTTCATTATTTTTTTCCAATTATAGCTTTAAGAACATATTTTAATTTAAAGAAAGTGAATACTTTAAATTTAAAACTAAACATGAGTCCTTTAATGGGAGATACATTGCAAACGCCAAAAAACAACCGATCATATTTTTTTTTAAAAAATGAATCGATTATTTCGGGTTTAAAATTATTAGCTAAATAAATCTTGCGTAGTTCATTGAAACGGTTTTTAAGTTCACCTAGTGATTCATTTGAATATATTTCTTTAGCAAAATTCCAGTGATTATTCACAAATTCATCATCCACTTCATCAAACAAAAAAGGCAAATAGATGGAATAAAGTAGTTTAGCTCTTTCCTCAAAAGTGTCATTGTTTTTAAGGGATATATTCTGACCCTCCATTCTATACTTTAACAAGACATTTGGCAAATTTGTAATTAAGGTATGTCTAGAAAGTTCAATCCATAAACCCCAATCCTCCAAATGCAATAATTCTTTTCGATAAAATAAATTGTGTTCATCCATAATTTTTTTACGGACCATCACGGTTGGATGCGCCATTAAATTATCATAATATAAGCCTAGGGCAATTTCATCTGGATCTAAGATCAAATCGGAAAATTTGTTTACATTTCCAAACATCTCATAATTACTTCCAACCACGCCACACTGGGTATTGTTTTCTAAAAAAGAAATTTGAATTTCGAATCTTTCAGGAAAAGAAATATCATCTGCATCCATTCTAGCAAAATACTCAGTATCTATAATTGTCAGTCCCTTATTCAAAGTATCAATTAAACCCAGATTTTTTTCGTTTTTAATCAATTTTATTCTATTATCTTGAATTGAATTGATTATCTCTAAAGTATCGTCCGTTGATCCATCATCTATGATTAACAAAACAAATTCTGAATAAGTCTGGTTCAAAATTGAATTAATTGCATCCCTAATATGCTCTGAAGCATTGTACGCAGGCATTAATACGGTCAATTTTGGTTTAATGTTCTTTTCGGAAGAATCCACAAGAATTAATTTAACGCGTTTTTATAAATTGCAGAGAGTTTTTCAGCTACTATGCGTGGATTATTCTCCAATTTAATCTTTTCAATAGCTAATTGACCTTTTTCCTTTATCAAATCAGGTTTAGCCAAAATCTCTTCAATAATATCATTGAGTTGACTAGTAATCGCCTCTTTAATATTTAATTTGGCCTCTATTGACCTGGGTACGGACCTGCGATCTCTATCCTTATCTACGTTTATTAACCAGCCTATTTTATTGTTATTCAATTCTGCGAGAGCAGCTCCATCAGTAGAAATTACAGGGCATCCACAGGCCGGACATTCTAATGCTGAGTAACCATATGTTTCATCATAAGACGGCAACAAAACTACATCAGCAGATTTTAATAAATCCATCACTTGGCTATTGGACAAGCTTTGACTCCAAATAATTTGAGGATATTTATTGATCACATCAATTGCCCAGGCTTGATCCTTTTCAGTAGATCCTGATGCGAAATCTCCATACAAAAGAGGAGATACGATATGCAACTCGATTGGAGCACCGCGGTCTAAAAACTTACCAACAACCTCAAGAACTTCGCGACCACCCTTATGAAAAAAAACGCCTCCAACCATGGCAAATTTGATTTTCTCAGAATTCGCTTTTTTACTAACATCATTCAAAATTAAATTCTGAGAAGGATGAATAACTTGAACTTTATTTAAAATTGAATCAAAAGATTCCGTTAAATCTGCCAAATAATTTTTTTGAGCATTTAGGGCATAAGCGGATGTGGCTATTAGAGTTTTACAAGAATCATGATTCAATCTTCCCAATACTTTCTGTATATAGCTATTTTCTTTTGCATCCACGCCATAATGGTGCGCACCTCTTGGTAAATAATATTCAAAGGTTGTAATCCAAGGTTTATTACTTAAACTAACTGAGTTCCAGAAATGCATCACGTCATAATTTGAACCAATCAAAGATCCACGAAATAAATTATCAAATTGAGGATGAACTTTTTTCTTAAGCTTAAAATAAAAGTGACGATAAAATTTGAATAGATCAAAAGCTTTTACATAATTACAGTTAGGAACATCAAGACCAATGAAATTTCGTTTTTCATTGTAGCCACTTGCATGATAGCCAATTTTTATTTTTTTTCTCTCGTTCAATTAGAGTTTATTTAATAAAAATAATGTTGTCCTCATAGTATTCCGGCATTGCATGTATTTCCTTTAACCCTTTAGGCCAAGCTTTCGGCAAATATGGTTTGAACCCAAAACCAATAACTTTGTTATATAATTGACTACTGGTATACCCGGCTTGTTTACAATTATCCTCCATTATTTCCATAATTAGTACCATATTTTTTGACTTACTAATTATTTTTTCAGCTCCTTTTAAAAAATTTAATTCTGCTCCTTCTATATCAACTTTCAATAAATCGATATGATTAATATTATGCTCGACACAGTAATCATCAAGTGTTTTTACCTCAATTTCGGCAACTTCCTCCGAGTTACTAGCAGAGTCAAATATATTGGCGGAACCTGTATTTCTATGATTATATGATAATTGAAAAGTCCCAGCTTTATCAGATAACCCAATGCTATTACGGAATATGGAATCAGCTAATTTTGGGTTTAAGGTTAAGTTTTTATCTAAAAAAGTTAACGTGTAAGGATTAGGCTCGAAACTATGTATTTCACAGTTTTTATTTTCTAACTCCTTTGCCATGGTCAAACTAAAAAAGCCTATGTTAGCTCCCACATCAAAGCAAACTATTTTCTTAGAGGTAATCTTTTTTAAAAGATTACTCATATGTCTAATAGAATTCTTCTCATACTTGTCGTATAAGAAAATCTGCTTCATTTGATACTCGCCTAAATCAAGACTAAATTTAATATTCTGGGAGTTGGTGTATTCCAATTTCTCGGGCAGCCCTTTAAATTTTACTTTTTTAGAAATTTTGCCTTTGAAATGATCAAATGGAAAGTACCTTAAATAACTCAATAATAATTTACGCATTAGAATAAATTAAAAATCTAAGTTAGCTAATCTTTTTGGGTTTCTCGGATTCTTATTTCTAGTTTTAATCCTTGCGGGATATTCAAAGAAAAGTAATATTTTTTCGCATATTTGTACGAATATCAGATTCTCGGTTAATGTTTGTTATCAATTTAAAAGGTGGAATGGGAAACCAAATGTTTCAATATGCATTTGGAAAAAACTTGTCGTTAAAATACGACTTGCCATTTAGTCTTGATCTTACCTTTCTTAAAAGACGCGATTTAGGTGCTGATTTTGTTTATCGAAACTATGACCTTGATCTATTTACGATAGATGAAAACTTTTTTGAGGGAGGAAATAAAACTAAATCGATAATAGAACCTCATTTTGAATTTTCAGCAGAAATAATAAACCAAATAAGTAAAGAAGTTAAAAGAAAATCACTTTTCAAAAAACCAGGATTATTCATAGATGGATATTGGCAAACGCCACTTTATTTTAAAGAGAATGAAAATACAATTAGGAAAGATTTTAATTTCAAGGACCCTGTCGAACAAACTAAAGATCAAAAGATCATAGACATGTTCAACCATATTAATAGTTCGAATTCTGTAATGCTCAACGTAAGAAGAGCAGATTATTTAAACACTGATTTTCACGGAGTGCTAGGATTGAATTTCATTAAGCAAGGTTGTGAAATCATCAATTCTACAGTTACGAATCCCACTTATTTCCTGTTTTCAGATGATGTCGAATGGTGCAGAGAAAACATTAAAATGGATAATTTAATAATCGTTGATCATTATTTTAAGGGCACAAAGTTTGGGTATTACCTTCAATTAATGAGGGCATGCAAGCACTTTGTTGTACCGAATAGTACTTTCGCTTGGTGGGCGGCATGGCTTAATCCTGATCCTAATAAAATTGTAATTGCTCCAAAAGAGTGGTTTGCGGATTCAACAATAAATACAAAAGACTTGATACCAGAAAACTGGCAAAGAATTTAAACTTATGATAGCACTTATAACAGGTTCGGCAGGACTGATTGGATCTCAATCAGCTCTATTTTTTCATAATAAAGGTTATGATGTAATCGGAATAGACAATGACATGAGGGCTTATTTTTTTGGGAAAGATGCCTCAACTGATGACTCAAAAAAGGCTTTAGAAGAAGACTTAGCGCAATATACTCATTACGATATTGACATAAGAAATTTAAATGATTTGGAGCCCATCTTTAAACAGTATGGTGAAAAAATTAAGATAATAATTCATACAGCAGCTCAGCCATCTCATGATTGGGCAATGAAAGAGCCGATAACGGATTTCACGGTAAATGCCGTTGGTACTATGAATTTGTTAGAACTTACTAGATTGAATTGCCCGAAAGCAACTTTCATTTTTACTTCTACCAATAAAGTATACGGAGATAGACCAAATTTTTCTTATTATGATAAGGCCCCTGATTTAGAATATAAATCAATGATGATTCATGAAGAGGAAAAAAGGTATGAAGCTTATTTTACAGGAAAACAGCTTGCCAGTATTGATGAAAAAATGTCAATTGATAACTGCAAACATTCTATTTTTGGTGCTTCTAAAGTGGCTGCAGATGTAATGGTTCAAGAATATGGAAAATATTTTGGTATGAACACTGCTGTTTTCAGAGGAGGGTGTCTTACCGGACCAAACCATGCAGGTGCAGAATTACATGGTTTCTTATCTTACCTAGTTAAATGCATAATTACAGATAAACATTATACCATTTTTGGATATAAGGGAAAACAAGTTCGTGACAACATTCATAGCTGGGACTTAGTAAACATGTTTTGGGAATTCCACGCTGCTCCAAGACAAGGAGAAGTATATAATGCAGGAGGAGGGAGAGACAATTCCACATCCATCCTAGAAGCAATTGACTCAATAAACAGAATTGCCGGTACAAATTGGACAAATTTTTCTTTGTCTGAAGATAATCGTGTAGGAGACCATATTTGGTACATTTCAGACCTGGATAAATTTAAAGATCATTACCCCAACTGGGATATCACGATAGATCTAGAAGAAACCTTAAAACAAATGGTTGAATTCGAAAAAGCTAAGAATGCCTAAAGAATTTATTGAAAATTGACTAATAAATTATAACTTTTTTAGCAAAAGATTTATCATTTGAGAAGTTCGCTTTAATAATATAGGTGCCATTAGATAGTTGATCAGTTTTAAATTCTTTTTGTACATCATTCACAATCTCCACTGCAATTAACTGTCCGGCATAATTGTATATCTCCATGAATTGCACGTGATCATTAAAAAAGAATTTTAAATAATTGTAGTCTGAAGAGTACAAAATCCTGAAATCCAATTCGCTTTGATCAAAACCGGAACAATCCAATAAGGTTACTAGAATTGAATCAACTGCCGAACATGCTCCCATTGAGGCCTCAACGATATAAGTACCAGACTGATTCACCAATAAGGTAGAATCATCCAAAACTGGGCCACTACCCCAATCAAACATGTTTCCAGAAGATACAGCAACCAAAGTTACAGTATCATCACAAGTCGTGATATCATTTCCAAGATCCAAATCAAGTCCCTCTTGAAGTGGATAATGAATAGTATCTGTTAACACATCACTTGAAAGAACACAAATTAATTCATTTTGTCCAGACATTTCAAATTGAAATCCGCTAGAGTCTGTTCCGACAAGGGAACCATCTAAGTACCACTGATAAACCCACGGAGACCCAATACAATCTGGAATTAGGACATCCACCGTATCAGCATTACAAGCCGTAACTGAATCTCCTTCAAATATTGGTGGATAAATTCTATTCATTAGCCCTGAAAACTTGCCGACATCTCCATTTACAGAAACTTGATTATTAAACGTATAATCTCCCTTGAATGCTCCTGCGAAGAAATAATTCCCACTTTCATCCTGGCTAATTGAGTAGCCGAGTCCTGCATTAGCACCTGTTGGAAATAAATCCCAAACTACATTACCTGTGGAGTCATAACTTATTATTCTAAGGTCTGCTGTGTTTGCAGGAGTATAAAGATCATAAGCATTGTATTCGCCGGTAATAACCAGGTTTTGATTTTTATCTAAATGAATGCTTCTAGTTTTATCCAAGTTATCACTTTTCACCTCTTTAACCCAGTGACAAGAAGCTCCGTCAATAGTGTATTTAGCAAAAAAGGCGTCTGCTCCATTTAAAGCTTGAGTTGCTGTTGTCGCACCTACAGTAGACAAAGTGCTGGAAACCAAAACCGTATCAAAAGTCCCATTATAAGCATAGCTTCCGACAAGATAGATTTCATTATTTAATATTTCGATATCCATGGCCTCATCAAAAAATTGACCTCCAGCCGTCTCCACCCAAATAAGTGTCCCAGAAGTATCCATTTTTCCGAATAAAATATCATCCCAACTACCCGAACCAGCCACTGCAATTCCGTCAATTGTAACAGACGACCTTATTCTTCCCGCAAAATAAATATTTCCTTCATAGAGTGTAAACCCGCTTATAAGAGTTCTAGAAGAGGCATTATCATTTACCGGTCCATCAAACCAAATTACATTTCCGTCATAATCCATTTTCATCATAAAATGTCCTAAATCAGGATGCACTCCTAAGTCATAATCAAAGTTTCCAGTTTGGTATCCACTAATATATAATGATCCGTTTTTATCTGACTCTATTGCCGTGGCATAATCAAATGCATCTCCCGCCATATTCTTAACCCAAACTAGACCTCCATTGGAATCGTATTTTGCAATTAGCACATCCCCTCCAGCATCACTCAAAATACCTGTATTTTCATAATAAGCTGAATCTGCCGTTGTCCCTACGATATAGACAAAACCAAACTCATCTGTAGTCACCGATAGCGCATAATCGGTTCCAGGGCCACCCTCTGTATTAACAAATACATAATTCCCAGAAGAGTCAATTTTTGCGAAGAACACATCTCTACTTCCGGCAAACGTTGGATTAACCACATCTGCATCCTGTCCATAAAAAGTAGCTAACGCTCTGTACCTACCAACAGCATATACATGGTTTCCGTCACCCGCAGGCTCAACATCAAAGGCATAGTGATTTCCTCCGCCCAACACATAATTCGCCCATTGCCATTCTTGAGAATAAACACAGAATGAACTTAACATAAAAAATAAGAGTAAAGCTTTGAATTTCATAGGACGCAATTTAACACTTAAAACGCATTTTTCTTGGCAATGGTTGAGTTGAGCTATTTTTTACCAGTTAGCCTAAATTTAATTTCTTTCATTAAATGCTTCAATGTGAATCCAACCCCTTGATATTCATGTTTGTAAGGGGTCTGATTTACATGAATAATCCATTCTTTAATTTCTTCTTTAGAATGAACAAGATCTTGCCATTTATCAACCTGCTTATAATTTATTTTCCCAAACCATTCAAAACCATAATGCAGATATTGGTTAACTTCGTTTTGAAATCGGAATCCTTTGCCTTGAACCTCCCTATAGAAATCAGTGAAGGCAGTTAATTCAGGAATTGGTGAAATTTCTTTCTTTGCCCAATAAATTACCGAATTATCATACTTTAATATATTCAAATGCTCTTCTATATTTAGCATATAATCATAATAAATTGTCGGAAACTCCAAGTATCCATTCTTACCCACACGCATAATTTCGTTTAAGAATTTCGGCACATCTTCAACGTGTTCTAAAACGTTAGCACAAATAACATAATCAAACTCACCGTCTTCAAATGGGAATATATCACCACTATACTCTACAACACGTTTGTCGGTATTCAGCTTACCTACGTGCCCCGATTGAGCAATTAATTCTTCTTCAGATTCATA
>JAUHXX010000321.1 GCA_030426825.1 Bacteroidia bacterium
CGAATATAAGGATGATTCTTATCAATTTCAAACGATAAATGAGATTGTTAGTTAACGGTTTAGGTAATAGGTTATTGCTTCCTAAGCCATTCGATCGCTTGTGATTTATCTGAGAAAATTTTGAACTTATTCGGCTGTTTATACAGCTTCATCATGAAACTAGCGAGTATTTTGTGAGCCAAATTATCAACCAAAATCGCTTGACAATTAACTAATTCCATTGATTCAGGTAGATTTATAAATTCTCTAACTTCATTTGAAATTGAAGTAGCTTTACCTGGATTCACTAAAAGACGCAGCGGCAGGTAATTTGATTTCTGTTTGAGATATTGATGTTCTGACATAATATCTGGTAAATCTACAAAGGCATGATCGTGGACATGGACGATTACAATGCCTTCTTTGCTAAATTGATATGTAGATTTATCGAAGGTGATCTCTTCGATAATTTCCAAAGATTTATTTACCATTTAAAGAATTAATCTTCCTTAAATATAACAAAATATGATTTAATCCCACTCAATACCAGAGCGGTAGACAGTGCCTTTAAAATGTGCTACCAGTTCATTTCTTTGATTCAGCACCTGCATTTCGTAAACACCTATTTTTCTACTCAGCGATAATTCCTTAGAATGAACAGTGAGTTCATCACCAACTTTTACCATTTTTTGATGTGAAATAGAAGTTTCTATAGACATAGATCTAATTCCATGTGAATTCGCGGAAAAAGCAAGTGCGCTATCTGCTAACGAATAAGTGATACCGCCATGAGCTACGTCAAATCCATTCACCATTTCGGGTTGAACAGTCATTTTAATACTGACCGCTCCAGGATTATAGTTAAGAATTTCAATACCCAACCACTGACTCATTTTGTCAGAAGCCATCATTTTATCGATAATCTGTTGAGGTGAGAGGGCCATTTAAAAGGCGTCTACAGCTGTCACATGGAATTCAACATCTCCAAAAAGTAGTTTGAATTCTTCTCCAGCTTCCTTCATATCCTCATCATCAGATTCAAAAAACCAATTGATAACTACTTGCGTTTTCTCCTGCATATCTTGCAATTGCTTGATTAGATTGCGGATAATTAAGGTAGAACTCGTGTTGAAGTACTCTAAATGAAGATTCAGAGCAGTTTTAGCTGCAGGAGCATTGCTATAATCTGCTAATGCTCTCATAAGAGGAGAATAAAACTCATGAGGATCCTCAGGAATAGAAATTCCTTTGATGGAGATAAGTCCACCGGATTCGTCCATGCTGATCTCAGGCGTTTTTACAGATGCTTCAATTTTCACTGACATGCTTACTTACTCGTTTTTACTAGTAGCTAGTACTAAATTACGCAAATTGTAAGCAAAGGTTCGTCCGATTTTTCAAAAAGGAGCAAAAATTTCGACTAAATAGGTAAAAAATCCGTCAAGTTGTAGAAACTGAACTTAACAAACCAATTATTGATGTAGTTACTATGTATAATTGAGTTTGAGTTTTGTCGTCTAAAACAACCCCGTCCGAATCGGGTGATTCGATCTCTTCAACCATGAATTGCTGCAAATTGGGTTGATTGATAAGGTCTTGCATAGGTTCATAATCTTCATTGTCATGAATTGCATCTAAAGCAAGTAAATAGGGCTCATGAAACTCTTCAATTGCTTCCATGCTTAATTCTTTCAGTTGACAGCCCTGTTGCATAAATGCCTCAATTATAACAGCGTAATAGTAAATCGAATAAACATTCAAATCTTCGTTTTCATACTCTAAACCTGCTTGTAAAATATAATCTACTAAATGCTGCTGCTTTAATGTATAAGTTTCAATGAGTTTATCTAAAGCTGGTTCATCTAAACTATCAATCTTACTTAAAGCTTTTTGAATATTTTCTGTGCTGATTTGAGTTGCCATGGTTATAATTATGCTACAAAAATAATGATTTATAAACCTTGGATATGTTTTAAAACAACTAAATTTAAAGACACCTAAATTCATGTTATGCCTCACTTTTCTAAAAACTATTATGATTTTTTCAAAGAGTTAGCGTCAAACAATAACAAAGATTGGTTTGATCTAAATAGAGATCGCTACAAAAAATCGGTAAAAGAACCTTTTGATCAATTCATTACAGATCTTATTAATGAGGTAGCGAAAATTGATACGTCAATTGGAATCACTTACAAAGAGGCTGTTTTCAGAATTAATCGAGATATCCGTTTTTCTAAAGACAAAACGCCCTATAAATTGAATCGATCAGCAATTATTTCACCCAAAGGAAGAAAGGATAAATCATTCCCAGGGTTGTATATAGAACTGAGCCCTGAGCATTTTAGAATTTATGGTGGTGTTTATATGCCTGATAAAACTCAACTGTACAATATTAGGGAGACGATAACTAGAGACCCTAAGGCTTTAAAGAAGTTATTAGGAAATAAAGAATTTATTGAGCTTTTTTCAGAAATAAGAGGCGAAAAAAACAAAGTTATCCCCAAAGAATTCAAAGAAGCTGGTTCGACTTTTGATCTTATTTACAATAAACAATACTATTGGTATACTGAATTACCTTTAAAAGTAGCCTTGCAAAAAGACCTAGTTGAAAAAGTAATCCAGGTGTATAAGGTCAACAAACCTATGATGGATTATTTTAGAAAAGCCATGAACTAGATGAAAGCAGCCTTTTTAATTATAGCTTTAATTTTAAGCGTTGCTGGTAATGCTCAACATTTATTACCACCTGCAGATTGGACCACAGTTGGACGCATGAAGTTAAAGGATGAGGTAAAAAGTCCTGCTGTAAATTTTGACAAAAAAAAACGTGAGTTTGGAAATCACTTAAGTGATGATGAGGTTTTGAAATTATTATTGGATGATCAACAGGAGAATTTAACAATCCAGTTTTCTGGAAAGGAATACTATTTTAAAAAGCAAATTAAGTTAAAGTCGAATCAATCGATCGTTGGTGCTGGTGCCGGAACCAAGTTTATTTTTGACTTAGAGAAAGAGCAGCACCTAATTCTAGTTCAAGGTCAAATTACTACCGATACGCTTAAATTAGGTATGGGAGTTGATATGCTCACTGACATCTGTTATTCCGATCGTCCTCTAGATAAAGTGAAATTGGAAGGTTTTTACCTGCTTTCAGACAATGATGAAAAGCTTGTAACATCTTGGTGGGCTGAGGGAAAAACGGGTCAAATTGTAAAAATTTCAGAAATCGGTGATGGTTATTTGAGATTTGATGAAGAAGTGAGAAGAGACTTTAACGCGGGGGCCAATCTTGTTAGAATTCTGCCTGCACAAAATGTTGAAATTTCAAATTTGACCATAATGAATAAGTCTCAAACCGAATCCCAAACTGCGAATATTTGTTTTAGGTATGCGTATAATTGCTTAGTGAAAAATGTGAACAGTATTCGTTCAAATTATGCGCACATTTTATTTGAATTTACTGCGCACAGCGGAGTTAAACAAAGTAAAATGGAAAAAGCACATTCTTATGGCAATGGAGGTAAAGCTTATGGAGTGGCATTTCAATTTGCAACATCATCTTGCTTTGTGTATCAATGCAATTTTGACTCATTAAGACATTCTATCTTATTACAGGCGGGTGCAAGCCACAATTACATAGCTTACAACGAATCAAAAAATCCTTATTGGACAGACGTGAAATTGCCAGCGAAAAGTGCAGGTGATATCGTTTTACACGGTAATTTCACCTACGTAAATCTGTTCGAATTCAATAAATGTCAGACCATTGTGATCGATAATTCTCACGGCATTAATGGTCCATATAATACATTTTACAACAACTATGTGAACGGATATGGCATTTGGCAACTAAGAGGTTCTTCATGTGGTCCTCAATACTTTATCAATAACATTTTAGAGGGTGACAAGGTTCGTTTTAGAGCAAAAGACAAAGAATATCATCAATACAATTCAGTGAATGGAAAGCTGATTAATTCTAAGGATACCAAGCACCAATACGAATCTATGATTCAAGGATTCGTGAGGTATTAAATGACATTGACTTCGCGTTCTAGTTGTATCCCGTAAATTTCTTTCACTGATTTCATGATATCCTCAGAAAGCTGATAGATATCACTACCCTTCGCACCACCATAATTCACCAAAACCAAGGCCTGATTTTTATGGA
>JAUHXX010000322.1 GCA_030426825.1 Bacteroidia bacterium
CATGGGTTTTGGGCGGTCTTGCCATTTTTGCCATTCTTACAGAAACTACAATTTGGAAGTTTTTTACAGCACTGGGTGCGGCCTCGGCCATTATATTGTTGATATTTAAAGACTCCATATTGGGGCTGGTGGCGAGCATACAGGTAAGTATCAACGATATGGTACGTATTGGGGATTGGATCACTTTTGACAAATACGGGGCCGACGGGGATGTTGTGGAAATTAGTCTTGCTACCGTGAAAGTGCAGAATTTTGACAAGACCATAACAACCATTCCTACCTATGCACTTATTTCCGATTCATTTAAAAATTGGAGAGGTATGCAGGAATCAGGAGGGCGAAGAATAAAACGGCCTATACTTATAAGCCAAAAAAGCATACGTTTTCTAACCGATGAAGATGTTGATGAGCTTAAGAAGATTGAGCGAGTCAGGCCTTATCTCATTGATCGTATGGATAAAATCAAAGCACATAACGAGTCTCATGAAGTAGATAAGACCCTGGCGATAAATGGTAGGAACCTGACTAATTTTGGGGTGTACAGAAAATATATACAGGAATATTTGGAACAACATCCAGCAGTACACAAAGGAATGACGTTGATGGTTCGCCAACTACAGCCTGAGCCTCATGGTATTCCATTGGAAATCTATGTGTTTAGTTCGGATAAGCGTTGGGAAAACTATGAATATATCATGGCCGATATCTTTGATCATCTATTGGCCGCCCTTCCCTTTTTCGGGCTGGAGGTATTTGAATGGCCAACCAGTTTGAGTAAGGAGCAGACCAAACTTTCTTAATAAGGTTGTAGCAGATCTTACGCTTAATTTTTATGGTCATACAAGTCATATCCTTAATCAGTTGTTATGGAACAGAACCATGTTTGAACCTGAATAGCGATAACTTTATTAATGCCATTGTTAGAAATTAAAAAAATAAATCCCGCAAATATTTGATTTACAGGATTTCGTATAATTCAACCTTTTAAAAGTGGAGCCGGAGGGACCAGAACCTATCGCTGAAAACCCTAATAAATAAAGGCTTTTCGGGTTTTTGAAAATTTATGCTCACCGAATAGGTGACTTTCTTTCAAATTCAGTTTAAAATTGTGGAAAAACCCTAGTTTTTTTGAGAGAAATCTGCAATGGCTTTAGAGGTTAAATTTCTAATTTACAGGGCCTCATAGTTTTATCCAATCACTTTTCTTCTTGGTTTTGGTAAAAATCCCTAGGAATGGGGATTTCTTTTAATCAATTATTCAATCAAATTTGACAAAACCAAAAAAAATGAAAACATCTCTTTCTTTAGTTGTTCTTTTGACATGGCTTCCAAACCTTTTTGCACAGGACGAATGTCGAACGCCTGAAAGTCCATTGGAAATTAATCTGATGTCTAATTTGCAATTGGAGCAAACTGGATTTCAATTTTTGATGTCTAGCCAAAATTATGATAGTAATTATGCGATTTATGTCAAATTATATACCTCTGATTTCAATGGAAATTCTGACAAAAAAAAGTTGGAAAGAGCCGATTTCAAGTTGATTAATTATAAGGCCAAGGTTTTTTTAAGTATTGTGCATGTTGCTTTGGAAAAAGTCAATTCTGAAAACCTCCGTTTAGAAGAACTTCAGCGTAGTATTTCTGATTTACGATTATGCGATGTGGAAACTTATAAATTTAAGGTTTTTGTTCAGGCTAAACCTTATGACGCTAATTGTATTAAAACAGTAATTCCTAATCGTGAAGTAGTGCTTAAAAAAAAGAAAGTATTAATTAGTGAAAGGTATCTAATTCCAATGTTTGCTGAAAAAATTGTTGAAGAGCCAACTGATTGCCCTTCAGACTTTTGTTTGTTCGATTCATTTTCAGAAGAGCTGGGTATATTTCGAATTAGACCTCATAATTTTTTTATAGTAGACAGCGAATTTTTCTTTATGGATGGATTAGGGCACATTGTTCGGAGAGAGAATTACGAAGATTATGCATCTGATGGATTATCGAAAGAAGATTTTACTTTAGTAAGAAAGGGAAAAAATATCCCTGGGCCTAGGTGTAAAACAGGACTCAACATAATGCTATGAAATGAGATGGGTGTTTCTTCTAATTGTATTTACATTATGTCAACATCTTAATTCGCAAACTGTACTTGAACAAGTATTTACTCATATCAAAACCCTAGATTTTGAGAGTGCAAGAAGTTTAACTACGTCTGTTTCAGAACAAGAATTGGAGGTAATGTTACTTGACCTGATTTGGATTTTAGAGCATAAGAGAACGAAGCAACTTACTGATATTAATGGTTCAAACTCACAAGAATTTGATTTTGTTAAGTCTATTCGAAAGGCATATCAGGAATTATATAATGAAAATACCAATAGCCTAGGGGCCTATAAAGAATTTTCAAAGTGTTTGTTTTTAGCTGAACAATTGAATAATACTTATTTGATAAAAACAGCATTGATGGGCATGTTAGAACTTCTGCGTCGCGAGATATTCATTGGAAGTACTCAGTTTAAATACTATTTAGATTACTTCAGAAGATTAAAAGGGGATAATACTGACGAAGTGATTTTAATCTTTTATGAAATTATTTTTCAATCCAAGGCGAATGAAAATCTAACCGTAAGTCAAGATTATGATAAAAAAGTTTTAAAGCTTGATTCACTCGTAAACTGCCAAAAAATCATTCTTATTATCCCTATTACTATCATGAAAAAGGAATTCAACATAAAATCTTAGGTGATTTTAGAAAAGCAGAAATCTTTTATGAAAAAGTTGACAGTATCTCTAAGAATAAATTAAAGTATCAAGACCTATATCAGATCAACTTATGGCAGCTGGCTGATTTAAAGTTTAAAAAAGGTAGAATAGATGAGGCAAAGGAATTTCTTAGATTATCTAGGAAATATTCAAAAGGTCAACGAGATAATTTTTACGATGATAGATTACATGCTTATATTCTCGAAAACGAAAAAAAATATGATTCCGCATATTATTATCTCTTGAAGTCAGTCAATCTAGAGTATAGTTTGGGCTTTAAAAATAGCAGTTTGGAGTCATCTATTCTTGCAGTTGAAAATGAGACAGATAAATTACGTTTAGAGAGCTTCCGTATCGATTCTAAAAGGAGGTATATTCGTAACTGGCTCATCGCAGTCTCAGCCACTTTGATTTTGGGGGTGTGTATTGCAGTTCTACTACAAAAAAATACTGCTAAAAAACGCCAATTAGCAGAACAAGAAGCCATTTTAAAACAGCAACGATTGGATAATCTTCTTAAAGAACAAGAATTGATCAGCATTGATGCTATGATATCTGGCCAGGAAAAGGAGCGTCAAAAAGTGGCCAATGAACTGCACGATGATTTGGGAAGCCTAATGGCAACCATCAAACTTCATTTTGATAATGTTAAGGTTGGTACAAAAGATTCAGCATTGCAAAATGCCCAAAAGCTATTAGAAGAAGCATACCAAAAAATCCGAGGAATGGCCCACAGTAAAAACTCAGGAGTCATGAGTGACCAGGGGCTATTGTCTGCAATTAAA
Source organism: Bacteroidia bacterium (assembly GCA_030426825.1). Classification (GTDB taxonomy): domain Bacteria; phylum Bacteroidota; class Bacteroidia; order Flavobacteriales_D; family Crocinitomicaceae; genus Paracrocinitomix. Next base: position 3,546 of record JAUHXX010000322.1, read on the forward strand.
AAGATGGCCCAAACCATAAGTGAAACTAATGCATTAGAAGTTACTGTAGAGGACTTTGGCTTAGGTGAACGTATGGAAAATTCATTGGAACTCTCCATTTTTAGGATGGTTCAGGAGTTGGTGGCCAATGCCATAAAACATGCGGAAGCGTCTAAAGTGAATATTCAGTTGACTCAACATGAGGACAACCTGAACATTATAGTGGAAGACAACGGGAAGGGTTTTGACCTCTCCAATCGAGACAAAAAAAAGCCAGGTATGGGATTGACCAACATTGAAAAACGAGTGGAACACTTGGAAGGGAATTTTACGGTGGACAGTGTACTAGGCAAAGGAACTTCCATTCTAATTGATATACCTGTATGATTTCCGTTGCTATAGCAGAAGATCACCAAGCGTTGATCGATGGTATCCGATCATATGTGAAGTATGAGGATGATATATCAATTATTGGACATGCCAACAATGGGGAAGAGCTGCTCAAATTGGTACGACTTAAACAACCTAAAGTGGTGCTATGCGATATTCGTATGCCCAAATTAGATGGCATTGAAGCCACCAAGACCATCTTAAAGGAATTGCC
>JAUHXX010000017.1 GCA_030426825.1 Bacteroidia bacterium
TCACCTTCAATTATTCTGGGTGAAATCTCTGGATATGGATTTGACTCAGATCGGGTGGCGTTTGACCTTATCTTGCAAGCAGATGCAGGATTTATGTCTATGAATGGAACACCTGAGTCTGGCCCGGTTAAAATGCCAGTAGCGTTTATAGATCTTTTCGCCGCTCATCAAATGAAACAAGGCTTATTGGAAGCATTGTTAGAGCAAAAAGAGAATCCGGGTGCTTATCATGTCCACGTTTCACTTTTTGATGCTGCTGTTGCAAGTTTAGCGAATCAGGCAACCAACTATCTCATTGCTGGACATGTTCCTCAAAGAATGGGAAGCAAACATCCTAATATTGCTCCTTATGGCGAGTTGTTCCCAACCAAAGACAATCGCCAATTAACCTTAGCTATTGGAAGTGATAAACAATTCGAAAAACTGTCTAACTATTTTCAGCTTGACATCTTTCAAAAGTTCCCTACGAACCAATCAAGGGTAGAAAACAGAGAGGAGATTGAGTGCATCCTGACCTCTGTTATTAAAGAAAAAAACGCGGCAGAAATCGAACGTGATTTGATTCAACTCAATATCCCCGTTGCGGTTATAAATGATTTAGAACAACTATTTAAAAAAGAAGAAACTCAGCAATTATTGTTGGAAAACGAGGCAGGAAAACGAGTAAAAACAGTGGCCTACTCTATTCAAAAGGCTTAAGCCTTCTTGCGCCATTTTTTTATTCGATCATTTAAAAATCGTAATAATAAATTGGCCTCTTTCTCTTCAACTTTTTTACCGAAGCTTTTGTTTTTGCCTAAGTACTCTAACTTAAAAACCTCAGACCCTGAGCTCCAATACGCATTATCCAGAAATGTGTTTAACGAAGTGCTGTCAGGTTTTTCGTATCTGAATTTTTTAATGTTATCAAAGAAATACCGATTTGCTTTTCCATATCCGAGAATAGATTTCTTGACAGATAAGGCCTCTGTATCTATCATGATCAATTCTTTTCCGAAAAGATTCCACAACACGGCTTTCACCGTTAAGTATTCAAAGTAACCCCAAAAAGCTATTAAAATAGTGAGATAAATGAGTTGTTGATCTCTTACCGATTGGTCAAAATTAACTCCTGTCTCAAGTTCATCAATTCCACCAAAGAAGAGCAAATAAATGAAGTAAAAGCCCGTGAAAGTAAAAGCCACCACCCATGAGATAAGCAACACTTCTTTCCATAAAACTCTTTTAGGGGTGATAACTACAGTAGTAGACTTCTCGTGGTCTTCAGTACTAATTCGATCTCCTATTAATTTTGGCATAACTTATTCAGGCACAAAAATAAAAAATCCCGTCACGCCAATGCGTAACGGGATTACATTTTTTTGAATTCTTTTTATTTCAATACAGTTACATGACCTCTAAATTCATACTTTTTGTCATTGTAGCTGTCTTTAGCTTCTATCACCCATACATAAGTACCATCTTGCACAAGACCTCCGCCTCCGTATTGTCCGTTCCATCCAGCAATTTGGTTGTATGATTCCCAAACCGGTTCTCCCCAACGGTTGAACATGGTTAAATGGAAGTCATATATGTCAATTCCTGAAATGTGTACATACCAAGTTTGGTTAAGCTCATCACCATCAGGAGTAAATACGCTTGGAGCATAAATAACCACATCATTCACAATACTTACTTGGGCTGATAAACTATCCATACATCCATTATCATTTAATACTGTTAAAGTGAATGGATATTCTCCAGGAATTCCTTCAGGGTATGCCACGGTTGGATTCTCTGCAGATGATGAGCCTGGATTCGGTCCTGATCCAAATACCCAGTTCCAAGTTGTTACGTCATCAGAAGAGTAATTGGTAAAGTTTATCTCAGTATCATAGATAGTTGCAGGAATTGGTCCCCAATTGAAATTCGCTTCAGGTAATTCAAAGACTTCTATATAATTCGTATTTGTTAATGTTGCAAAACATCCGTCCTGCGTTGTAACCTCCATTGTCACATCATACAATCCTGCTCCGTCAAATATGTGTTGAACAGAGTCACTACCGTTCACAGTAATTGACGATCCATCAGAAAATATCCAAGTAGTTGAAGCCAAAGGAACATTGGTATTATTACCAAATTTCACAATTAACGGATCACATCCACTTACCACAGTCGCACCCATTGCTGGAACTGCTGGTGTAGGCTCGGTAATATTGAAACAAGCATTATCGGTTGTTGGACAATCATCTGACATAGTCACACAAACTAGCATTGCACCTGTCGCAGTAATATCCAATGGTGTTCCTGTTCCTAAAACAGTACCGTTAGACTCCCATGTAAACTCAACATTTCCTATTCCGTTTTGACCAGTTACCGTTGCCGTGGCAATTTCACCAGGACATAAAACAACATCAGGAGAAATTGAGGTAATACTTAATACTGGAGGCTCATTAATGGTAAACGTTCCTGCATCCGTACAACCAAATCCGTTATCTACAATAACATCATAAGTACCTGTGCATAGTCCGGTAAAATTACCTGTTGGCTGAAAGTTAACACCATTATCAATTGAAAATTGAGTCACATTCGTAGCCTGTAAGTCCACAGTGCCATCACATACTCCAAAACAAGAAGCATCAACCGGCGTTACAAGATCTAATGTTGGTACATTAATATCTACCACGGTCGTATCAAAAGTTGCCTGACAACCTAAAGAATCTTCAATTAAGAAAGTATATAGTGTTCCTCCACCTAATCCAGTGAATACATTATTCGCTTGTAATGCTCCTCCATCAATACTGTATTGTACAGGGTTAATACCTGATGTAACGGTTATCGTAACTTCTCCGTTCATTGCTTGACAATCAGATTCTAAAATAGTAGCTGTCACAGTAGTTTGGAAAATCTGAACATCTATAAATGAAGATGAACTACATCCTGCACTGTCTTTTCTGTATTCATACAGTCCTGGAGTTGCTGTAGCAGGATCTAATGGCATTGGGAATACTGCTCCCGTAGCGTCATACCAAGTTCCACCTGGTTGTGGAGTTCCACCTAACCATCCATATAAATCTGCCGGAGCATCAGCTAAACAGAACATAGCCGTACTATCAGTACCAGTATCAAGACCACCACCAATGGATACCGTAATATCATCAGTAACCGCACAATCTGGATGACCAACTGGGAACGCAGTCACAGTATATGTCGTTGTCCCAACCGGATTTGCAGTTGGATTAGGAATAGTTGGATCGTTTAGTGTCGCAGCCGGAGTCCAAGAATACGTTAAACCTCCCAAACAATCTCCCGTGAATGAGAAAGTATTGGTACTTGGGGTTGCTCCATTTTGTCCGTCTTGATGTATAATGTTACCGTCTGCATCTATAAATGTGATCTCGCATTCACTTTGCCACGAACCTGTTGCATTCCATGATTTACAGGAATTGTAAATGAGGCTGCTGAACCAGCATTAATAGTATAGTTTGTAGGAACACCGTTTACTGTAATCGTAATCGTATTTCCATTCCAGCCGTCACCGAAAGAATCAAATAGGTCTAAAGTATAATCACATGACGCTGAAACTGATGATGGTCCAATAACTACCCCTGCTAATCCATTACAAAGAGCAGTATCTAATCCGGCATCAATTGGTGCATTAGCAGTTACTGTAACTTGTACCGAAGAATCATGCGCACAACCGAAGTTGTTTACAACGTTATACGTATAGTTATAAACTCCTGGAGATGGCTGAACAGTAATTGAGTTACCATCAGGGGTATTCGCAATAATACCAGGAGTTGTTAAATCCCACCAAGATGAATCAGCTCCAGCACCAATGTCTGGAGTAAATACAGTTACCGGTGGGTTCAAAGCTGGGTCGAAGTTAATTGACCAGCCCGGAATAGAACCGTCATCACCTCCCCAGTTATCAATAAATATCAATGTCCATTGTCCGTTAATTGGACAACCATCAAGAGCTGCAAAACCTAAAGGATCTACGGGCGCATAATTTCCAGCTGGTAAAGATTGACCTCCAGTTGCATTTGGAATAGCTGCACCATTCGCTACAGCATCTACCCATGTATCAGTTGCTGTGGGTGTAAAACAATAATTCCAAGGATTTCCGAAAGTACTTGGGTCAGCACAGTCAATCTGTCCTTGATCAGGATCACCTAAATTTGTTCCACCGCCACCTTGTTGATGTAAAGTCATAATCGCCCCTGTAGGACATTGCACTTGTAAAACGAAATCCCCTAAGAAAGAGTGCTCAATATCTAAACAAATACTAAATACATCTGGGTTTGCACTGTTCAACGAAATATTTGAATCATAACCTGTTATCGTCATTGGTGTATTTTGAGCAACTCCAATTTGGGTATCCACCATACAGTTATCATCATCTTGAACACTCAATGGGAAACCAGACCATTGCACTTCATAAGCATCAGGCTGCGCTGTTAAAGTAACCTGTTCACCATCACAAAGGACAGTATCTAAAGGGAATGGATCAAAAGTTGGATAAGTAGCAACGAATACTTGAATATCGGTAGCATTGGTATTTGAACAACCGTTATCATCAATTGTCTCTAATTGTACCACATACTGTCCTGGCTGGTTAAACGTATGATTTACCTGTCCTGGGTTATTTAAAGTGTCATCTGGCGAGCCATCAAACCAATGCCAAACCCATTGCTGAATGGTAAACAAACCTGAAGGGCCAGGAGTTGACCCAGCATCTTGAAAAGTAACTTGCTCTCCAATACAAACAGCTGTTGAGTCAGGAGCATCTCCATTTACTATTTCACCTGCCGAAGTTGGCGGGTCACATGGAGTTTCACAAGAAAGCGTAGCGTTAAAGTCTCCAGTTCCGTTGGCATTAGAATTCCATTCAATTGTTAAACAACCAGTCGGATTAAGATTAGTAGCAGAAAAAAGTGAACCTGCAGCTAACTGTCCACAAGTATAAGTACCTAATGTAGGCGCAGCCGTACTGTTTCCATCATAAATCGTAATGTTATCAGCATCTGAACCTGGTCCAGGAATGTTATCTGTACAATCTAAATTGAAAATTGTAAACAATATCGTCATGTAATCTCCAGGAACGTCTGGACAAACAGTTACAACATAACTTTCATTATTACTGTATGGAGCTGCGGCAGCTGTTCCACCAGAATCAAACAATCCTCCAAGACAAGTATTAACAGTTGTGCCATCAGTTGCAGCATTCATTACTACTGGAGTACTTTGCGCTTGAACCATCATTGATCCCAATAACAAAGTAGCAATACCAAGAATTTTTTTCATTTTCTTGTTTTTAATTTTTTCAGCACTAGCCAGTGCTTAATTTCGTTTTTCGAGAGAATTTGTAGAAGTAGTAGCAATCATTGATTCACAATGATTTAACAAAACTAAAACATTTTCTTGAAATATTAACGTTCCTAAGAGTAACTGGTTGCTTTAAAAATCAAATAAAATTGCGGATTCTTTGAATCCTAACAATACTCTGAAGCACCCCAGAAATCTACCTTTTTAGTCTACTTTAAAATCAACTTTTCAACGAATTTTTGACCTTCTACTTCTAAGACAATCATGTAAAGACCTGACTCCATTGAGTTTCTGTCAATATTCACAAAATCAGAATGTATGCCTGCATAGATTAATTGACCACTCATATCAAGGATTTGAAGGTTGAAATCACCGATTCCTTCAACCACAAAATGATCTGTTGCTGGATTCGGATAAACATTAAAATTAATTTCAGAAAAAGTTTCAAATCCAACTGAAGAACCCACTTCGAAAATTACTTTTTTCTCACATCCATTATCATCTGTTACCGTTACTTGATAGGTTCCAGCTGCCAAATCGGTTAAATCTTCAGTAGACCCTACCGCTCCCCAACTGTATGAAAGTGGAGGCACACCACCAGTTGCAGTGATATCAATCGTACCATTTGATGAACCGTCATCAGGCGTTGTAACTCCTGTTACCACGATTTCTGGCCCCTCGGTTAAACTGATTGAATTTGATGCAACACAACCTTTATCGTCAGTCACAGTTACCGTATACGAGCCAGCAAATAAATTGCTTGCTGTTGCTGTTGTTTGACTTAAATAATCATTCCAGCTGTAAGTGAAAGGTGCAATTCCATTCGTTAAGTTGGCTGTTGCATCTCCTGTACTATCACCATAACAAACGATATCAGTACCCGTTACATCCACCGTAAATTCTAAAGGTTCAACGATTGTTATAGAATCTGTTCCAGTACAACCCAATGCATCTGTAACAGTTACTGTATAAACTCCAGGAGTTAATCCTGATGCCGTTTGAGTAGTTTGAGAACTTCCATCATTCCATTGATAAGAATAAGGACTTGACCCATTTGTAGATGTTGCAACACCTACTCCATCCATATCTCCAAAACAAGTAACATCTGTTGAATCCATATCCAATAGCAAATCTGGAAGAACTGTAATAGGAGTGGTAGCCTGATAATCACATCCAAATCCGTCAGTCATTGTTAATTCTGCTGTATAGTTTCCAGGTGTTGTGTAAGTATATGAAGGACTTTGAGTAGTATTCAAAGGAGAACCGTCTCCAAAATCCCAAGACCAATCAGATAATATTTGTGTATCACTAGAAGATCCATCTGTAAATTGAATAGGAGTTCCTGGACATACAGAACTTAAATCAGTCGTGAAAGTTGCAGCTCCGTAGGCACAAACTCTATGTGCATTCCAAGCACCACCAGTTCCTGCGGTAAAACCAAAATATACATTGGGATTTCCAGAAAAATGATCATTTATAAAAGTTGGGTTAAAATAAGTCACCAAAGGAGATGCATTTCCATCCCAATAAACATAAAGGGTCTTGATGGCATCAATGTAAACTACTCTAAAATCATGATAATTTCCATCTTCGATATTTATGGCCCCTGGAAAAGTTTGAGGTGCCTGAACGTTGTGAGAAACAGATCCATTTTCGTTGATCGCAATATGATCATCCCCAATATCGCCAGGAGCAGAAACGCCGCTATTCCACGTATCTAACTCAATTGCCAACGACTGTGCACTAATCGGATTTGGATTTGGAGATGGTGTTTTGTAACCTAAACCATGACCTAACAAGCCCAATCCATCTGGATTTTGCTGCAAAACAAAGGTCATTCCATCTGCGCCACCATTGGCCGTACCTAAATAAACTTTGAAAGTCATGTCAAACCCATTGGTCAAATCAATTGGATCAGGACTCCAAATAGCACCTGCTTGGTTAGTCGTTGAAGTTAATTCATAACAATTACATGATCCTCCAAAAGGAGTTGCCGCTCCTGCCATGGTCATTTGACCGAAACTTGAAACTGCACTTAAAGCAAGCAAAGAGAGTAAGATTCTTTTCATGGTAATAGGTTTAAATAAGGTTTTTATAGTATTTGAGTAAACGCAAGTTACCGAAAAAGGTTGGGATATGCAATCAACCGCGCTCAGCTATTGCTTCAAAGTAGCCTTTTAATGCCTCTCCGTTTTTGCAGTCTTTGGTGTCGATTTCTAAAACCGTTGGACGGTCATTCTCTGATCGCTCCATGAATTGATAAAATACGTTTTCAATAGATTCAAGATCATTCGCAAAAAGATAATTTACGTCATAAGCGGCACAAATCCCTTTTACGGAAGCTTCGAAAGGTGCGAAAAATGTCTCTGACCTTTCTGATTTTGTTGGACCATCAATAATTTGAAATATACCGCCTCCACCATTACGAATAACGATAATTTTGAAATTCCCCTTCAAATAAGGATTCCATAACGCATTTGAATCATAGAAAAATGACGTGTCTCCCGAAATCAAAAGGTTTAACTTTTCATTTTCATAAATTGAATGACCAGCAGCTGTGCTAGTCGAGCCATCAATCCCACTCAATCCTCTGTTAGAGAAATAGTTAAACGATTTTACAGGATTAAACAACTGACAGTACCTCACCACAGAACTATTACCCATATGTAAGTTGATTGATTCGGGTAATGCATCTAAAATAAATTCAAACACCTTCAAATCGGAATAATACAACTGTGACAAATAACTCTGATGAACATCTTGCGCAAGGAAATCTTTCTGCTTCCATTTACCTCCGTAATTGCTCAAGTTAGTCACAGGGCATTTTAATAAAACATCCAAAAATACAGAAGGCTGCACTGGATATGCGCAAGTTAAACTTTGATAGGTATCTTCTTGAATTAAAAACTCCCCCACACGCCAATTATAAGTTGGACTCCCCTTTCTGAGCAAGGATTTAATTCGTTTAGAAATAATGGCACCTCCAAAACTGACTAATAAATCGGGCTGAAAATCTTTTACTTCATCTTCACTAATATTGGCTAATGTTCTATCTATAGAATGTACAACTTTTGGAAAATGTTGCACATTTGATGTATTCTCAACAAGAATTGCTACTGAAGGATCTTCAGACAATTTTAAAATTAATTGCTCAAATCCTGGGTCAGGAAAAGTCTGCCCAATGATGACTAACTTTTTCTCTGAGCTTTTCCAAGCATTTGTTATCGTTTCTATTTCAGATGTATTCAGCTCATGTTTAGGGCATTCAGAAATTTCTAAATGTTTTATAGGCTCTATTTCTACCTCATTATATAAGGGTTCGGCAAGCGGAACATTAATATGAACTGGACCTTTTGGTTCATTAACCAATTCACTTAATCCTTTTTGAATTTGTTTTACCGATTGCTCAACCTGATTGTCCTGATCATGATTGGCTAGGTCAACAGATTTTTTAATGTAATTACTGTAAACATTTGACTGTCGCATGGTCTGCCCATCACCTTGATCGATCAACTCAACTGGTCGGTCAGCAGACAATACTAACAATGGAATTTGTCGATAATATGCTTCAGCAACTGCGGGTGCATAATTTAACAAGGCCGACCCAGATGTACAGGTCAGTGCAACTGGTTTATTTTTAGCTTGTGCCAAGCCTAAAGCAAAAAAGGCAGCTGCGCGTTCATCATGAATCAAATAACATTGAATTTTAGGGTGAGCCTGAAAAGCAATAATTAACGGTGCATTTCTAGAGCCCGGAGAAATTACTATTTCCTCTACCCCTGCTTGATAGCAATGCTCTGCCAAAATTGCTACCTGACGTTTATCTGTTGAACGCATGGTACAAAATTAACAGGATTTCAAGAATTATTTTACAAGGAGCCTAAATCCTTTTCCGTGAACATTAATGATTTCAACTTTTTCTGAATCCGATAAATACTTTCTCAATTTGGTAATGTAAACATCCATGCTACGTCCATTGAAATAATTATCATCACCCCAAACGTGATTCAAGGCCTCATTTCTATCCAATACCTCACCATCTTGTTTCACCAATAAATAAAATAACTCGTTTTCTTTAGTTGTCAATTTTTTGGTATCCGCTTTAATGATAATGGACTGTTGAAGATAATCGTACTGTACATCACCTACAGAAAATACAGTTTCTTTCTTTCCTTCTTTGTAGGATCTTTTCAAAATAGCATTGATGCGTGCCAACAACTCTTCCATTGAAAATGGTTTCGTCAAATAGTCATCTCCTCCAGCTTCAAAACCGGTCAACTTATCTTCTTTCATAGATTTAGCCGTCAGAAATAAAATCGGAATTTCAGTATCTACTGACCGAATTTCTTTAGCTACAGTGAACCCATCTTTTACCGGCATCATCACATCAAGTATAATAAAATCGAACAACTGTTCTTTAAAGCGTCTTAAGGCTATTTCCCCGTCAACACATAGGGTAACGTCAAAATTCTTTGCCTTTAAATAATTTGAGAGTAACATGCCCAAATTGGTGTCATCTTCAGCCAATAATATTTTTACTTTGTCGCTCATTTTTCTAGTTGTATTTTAAAAGTTGAACCCATCCCCTCTTCACTTTCAATTTCTATCGTACCATTATGCAAACCAACTATTGCATTGGCATAACTAAGTCCCAAACCAAATCCTTTTACATTGTGTACATCACCGGTCGGAACTCTGTATAATTTTTCGAAAATTCTTTTCTGATTGTCTTTGGAAATACCGATTCCATTATCTTCAACGGTCAAACTAAATCCGTTAGACTCATTCAATAAACTCACTTTGGCAATCGGCGCTTTATCGCAATACTTTAAGGCATTGTCTAACAAATTATATAACACATTTCCGAAATGAACCTTATCTACTTGCCAATTAACACTGTCTACTTTTTGTAATTCTATTCTCCCCATTTTATCCTTGAATCTAATTTGAAAAGTGTGAACTATTTCGCGCACCAAATTTTCAATTGATATTTCTTGAAGATTTAATTTGAGTTTTCCTTTATCGATTAATGCTGTTTGCAATACGTTTTCAACTAAAGTGCCCAATCTTTTATTCTCTTGGTCAATCATAGTAATATAGCTTCTCACCACTTCTTCGTTCGCACCAACATCAGGATCTTTGGCCGCCTCACATGCAAGAGATATTGTAGAAATAGGCGTTTTCAACTCATGTGTCATATTTGAAATGAAATCATTTTTTATTTCAGACAATTGCTTTTGCTTGAAGATGGTTGAAACTGCAAAGTAGAATGCTAATACAACTATGATCACCAATAACAATGAGCCAATTAAAGTACCTGACATGGTACGCCAAACATAAATGTTTTCTTTCGGAAAGGAAATTAACAATTGATGTCCTCCTGAAACGATATCGTTTGGAAACAAAACAGTATTATGATCTGAAAGCATTAAAGAAGGATCTTGATGAGGACTCTGAAACATAAACTCTACAGGTTCATGGAATTTATCGATAATATTGAAGGTGAAAACGGTGTCAATATCCTGTATTGTTAAGTTCCTTGCAAGAAGAGAATCTATAATAAAAGGGTTAAGCCTTAAAGATATATCATCAAAGAAATTACTCGCAAACATTTTAATCATTAAGTCATTGATATGATTTGCCTTATTCATGATTTGCCGTTCGAAAGATTGATTCAGCTGAATAGCAAAGGCATTGGTATCGTTGATTCCAAGAACTGAATTCTCAATATTAGTTGGAGTGATTTCTCCTAAATTTTTGGTAATCACTTTGTGTTCTGCTCGTAGACCTGTTGCTGTATCGATTGTAGTTCCAGTCACCACAAGAAAGCGCATAGGTTCTCCATCTTTGTAAATAATTGTATCCCTAACCAGAATGGCTTCTTTAGCGGACATTACTTCTCCAAATTCTGCTTTTACAAAATCCATATATGAACCTTGTAGACCTTGCTGATAAGCATCAGGGCCAATTAGATTTAAGGCTTCAGCATGTTCTAAATCTAAGGTTGTCTGCTCTAGACATTTCTCAACATCTTGATTAAATTGATTTTCGGTAGTTTGATAGACATTTTTAATCCAAAAAAACTGCAATAACAGCAGCCCCATCAATGCCAGTGACATGAGACCGATTAATATTTTAAATCTGTTATTATTCAAATTGATGGAGCTTAGGTCTTCAAAAATAACGGAACTGAATGGATTTAATTTTCGGCTTAACCTTTTTTAACAGAAATTACTAATTTTGCCCACCGCTAGATGAGACCACTTTACTTCATACTAAGAATGACACTGCCTTACGCGTTTTTCGTGTACTTCAGAAGAAGAGGAGCGGTGAATTCGCAAAGAAAATTCAATGCGCAAACAATTTTTGTCAGTAACCATCCTAGTGCTTTTTTCGACCCATTAACAGCCGCGAATCATCAGTGGCCAATCATGTATTTCATGACACGAAGTGATGTGTTTAAAAAATGGTTGCATCCAATCACCTGGGCTAGCCAAATGGTTCCAATCTATAGAAAAGAAGAAGACGGTGCGGATTCTCATGAAAAAAACAAGGAGGTTTTTAGGGGTATAAGAAAAGTGCTGCAACGTAAAAAATCCTTGATCCTTTTTGGTGAAGGATACACAGATAATGAGTTTATAAGAAGCCTAAAACCCCTTAAAAAAGGAGCTGCGAGAATTGGCTTTGGAACAATGGACGCTTCAGATTGGAAAATCAATATAAAAGTTCAAGCCATAGGAATCAACTATACAGACCCAAACCAGCTTAGAAGTGACTGTTTGCTGTCAATGGGAGAGATTTTTTATCTAAAAGACTATAAAGAACTTTATGATGAAAATCCGAATAAGGCCATAACTCAACTTACGAGAGACATTGAAAAAAGTCTAAGAGCCAATTTGACCTGTATTGACGACAAGAGTTTAGCACCTTTCTTAGAACAACTACTGATTCTAACCAGAAAAGGAATGAATCATGTTCATTATGATCACAAGTATTCTTTGCGAGAGCGCTTTAATTATTCTCGTGCCCTGGCGAATCGTATCAATGATGAATTCAACGAATCGCATAAGGAATGGAATGAATTAAAAGATTTATCTGAGGATTATTTCAATGATCTGGAAGCTGAAAATCTTGAAGACTATGTGGTTTATAATTATGCCGAAAACAAACACAAGAAAGAAACACTCAAGAGCTGGACTTATTTAATAATAAGTGCGCCAATTTTGATTTTAGGAATTGTGCATTCACTAGTCCCTTATTTATTGGTTAAGAAATTAGTAGAAAAAATCTTTAAGCGAAAAGTATTTTGGAGTGGGGTGAAAATGTTACTAGGCGGAGTGGCATGGATATTATTTAACCTCCCGTTTATCTGGTTATTCTATGATTACATCTACCCTAGCTATTTACTTTCTTTGCTTTATTTCTTTTTTGCAATTCCTTTGAGTTTTATCATTTCTCATAACTGGATTACCAAATTAAAGCGGACTTTAGCTATTAATCGTGCTAAACTTTCTGAACTGAAAAAATTGATTTTAAAACGAGAAGCAGTAAAAGCAAAGATTAAGGAAATGAATATTTAACTATTCAAAGTCTTTATATAAGAGATACTTTTTTCTGATCTCTTTAAATTCTGAAATCCCTTCTGACCATCCTTCAGCAATTGTTTCAAAATTTTCACCTGCAATTATTTGAGATTTTAACTCAGCTGTTCCTGCCAACAAGTTGATGAAGTTATTGGATAAAAAGAAAGATTCACCCATGTCCAATTTATTATAGAACTCAATCAATAATGACAGATCGAGTTCATTTATCTTTTGTAAATCTTTAATTTCCTTTTTCACAAAAGAGTAGCCATAACAGGTTTCCCCTTCTAATTTAGGATGTTTTGATCCGAAATTAGGAGCTGGTTTAAAACTGTGAAGATCTTCCAAAACATCTACTTCAAATTTCGGATGGCCTACGCATTGAAATGGATAATCCGTTCCTCTCCCGATTGAAACTTCTGTTCCTTCAAAAAAGCACAATGATGGATACATATAAACAGCCGTTATATTGGGTAAATTAGGAGATGGGGCTACAGGTAATTGATAAAATTCGTTGTGATCCCAACCTTCAACCTTCACCACCTCTAAAGAACAAGTTTTACCATCCTTTAACCAACCTTCACCATTCAACATTTGAGCGTACTCACCAATCGTCATCCCGTGAACAACCGGTACACAATTCATTCCAATAAATGAACTGTGGACTTTTTCTAAAATTGGACCGTCAACATAATGCCCATTAGGATTTGGTCGATCAAGTACAATCAGCTTTTTATCATTTTCAGCTGCAGCTTCCATCACATAATTTAAGGTTGATATATAGGTGTAAAATCGTGCACCAACATCTTGTATATCAAACAAGATTACATCAACATCTTTCAATTGATCCGCAGAAGGTTTTTTATTTGATCCGTATAAAGATACAAGTGGCAAACCTGTCTTCGTGTCTACCCCGTCTTTTACTGATTCTCCAGCATCAGCATCTCCCCTAAAACCGTGCTCAGGTGAAAACACCTTTGTTAAATCTACATCTAAACTCTGCAGGGTATCCACTAAATGAACACTCCCCACCATTGAAGTTTGATTACCAACAATTGCCACTTTTTTACCTTGAAGTGATGGCAAATACTCGTCTAATCGCTCTGCTCCCACGGTCACTTGATCGTTACAAAAGAGTGGTTTTTCTGTTAAAACAGAATCTTCTTCGTTAGCGATTAGCTGATCAGATTCATCAGTTAATTCAGCTTCAGCTGAGGAGCTACAAGACCAAAGTAGGCCAATTGTCAGGAAAAAATAGCAGAATTTCATCATATTAAAATCTTACATTTGTGTAAAAGTAATCAAATTGAATACCGAATTCTTTATTGCGCGAAAGTTAATGAAGTCCGACCCATCTGAAAGTCGGCTTTCCAAACCCATTGTGGTTATTTCTTTAGCAAGCATTATCATTGGTATTGCAATAATGATTGTTTCAATTTCAATCGTTACTGGTTTTCAAGATGGAATTAGAGATAAGGTAATTGGATTTGGCTCGCACATTCAAGTCACTCACTTTTATGACAACAGTTCAATGGAATCAAGTCCCTTACTCATTGATCAGGAATTTTATCCCAGGATTATTGAGGATGAAGAAGAAGTGAAACACATCCAAGTTTATGCTTATAAACCAGCCATTTTACAATCAAAACGTGACTCGGTTGAATTTGAAATGCAGGATTCGTCAGTATTTGAATCTTCACAAGACATTCTCGGTGTTTTATACAAAGGAATAGATAAAGATTTTGATTGGGATTTTTTCTCAAGCAAAATGATAGATGGAAGAACTATCAATTTTGATTCTGCGAATTCAGAAATTGTCATTTCACAATATATCGCTGACAAAATGGGATACCAAGTTGGTGATGAGGTTAATTCATTTTTCATAATGGATAACGGACCTAAAAAACGAAATTTTGAAGTTGTCGGCATTTACAACACAGGTTTTGAAGAGTTTGATAAAAAATTAATTCTCACCCAAATTCAGCAAATTCAAAAACTCAATAACTGGGGAGTTCAAACTTTTTTAACGGTAGATAAGGACACCTGTATTGACAACAAGTTTGTTCTTAAAGCCGTGAGTAAAGGTGGATCTGGATTTTATAAATACCAGTGGAGCAATTCGGATTATTATGCTGATCAAGACTACTTTTTAGTGGATGGCTCCATCTCTGAAGAAATCTATGTGATTAGTACAGATTTTGAACGCAATTATTTAGGAAACGGTGTAGAAGAATTGTCGGTTCCTGACACTGCAAGTGTTAAAATTCTAGCCAATCAAAAATGCGAATGCAACGAATCTACCCTAGCGAATAACCCTATCAATTTTGTAAGTGCTGAACAAATTGAAATGCCTTTTGGCACATTGAACATCATTAATGGTAAGGGGACTTCGCATCTTTATGCTGGTGGATTTGAAATCACTCTAAAAAACTGGGAATCATTAGATAAAATGGATGAGATAATCGATCTGAATATTCCTGGCGAATTGACGACAAAGAAAATTACTGACATGCATAAAAACATTTTTGCTTGGCTAGATTTTTTGGATATCAATATCCTCATCATTATTACGCTACTGCTAATCGTGGCGCTTATCAACATGATTACCTCATTATTGGTGATGATTCTCGATAAATCAAATATGATTGGTGTTCTAAAAGCCTTAGGTGCTAGCAATAAGTCTATTCGTAAAATCTTTTTACTCAATTCAATTTTCTTACTATCAAGAGGACTTTTATGGGGGAATCTTCTTGGGCTCAGCATAATTGCCCTTCAATATTTTACTGGGTTTATCAGTTTAAACCCAGAGGTTTATTATTTGGATACTGTCCCAGTTAATTTCGACTGGTTTAATATTTTAATGATCAACCTAATTACCATTGTTGTTTGCAGGTTGACTTTGGCAATTCCTAGCCTTCTTATCAAACGAATCGATCCTATTAAAGCAATTCGTTTCGATTAGTTATTGAATTTTCTCGTTTTATTTTAGTTCGATTTCAAAAAACATTAGGAATTTTCGATTAAATTTGCGGTCTCTTACTACTAGTAAGAATCATTACAAATTTATACTCAACCAAATGGCTGAAATCGAAATAAGACTCCCAAAAATGGGAGAAAGTGTAACAGAAGCAACAATTACAAATTGGTTAAAAGAAGTAGGCGACACCGTTGAAATGGATGAACCTTTGGTAGAAGTTGCAACTGATAAAGTAGATAATGAATTGCCTTCAGAAGCTGAAGGTGTTTTGGTTAAAAAATTATACGAAGTTGATGACGTTGTTCAAGTTGGAGATGTTATTGCGGTAATATCAACTGACGGAGATGCACCAAGCGCTAGTCCAACTACTGATGCTGCCCCTGTTCAGGAAACAGCTCCACTGGTAGAAATTGAAGCAGAAGTAGTAGCAGCAGTTGCAGCTCCTGTGAACGGATCAACTGACATTCCTAAGTCTAATGGAAATGGGAAATTCTATTCGCCTTTAGTACGAAGCATTGCGAAAACTGAAGGAATTAGCTTTGAACAATTAGAGTCAATTCAAGGAAGTGGTGAAAATAACAGAGTCACTAAAAAGGATATTTTAAACTTCATTAACAACGGAGGCGCAGCCGCAACAGCACCAGCTAAAGAAGTAGCAACTAAAACAGCTCCAGCAGCGACTAAAACAGTTGCCACTACAAAAACAGAAATTCATACGCCAGAAGTACCGGTTTATGAAGGTGATGAAATCGTTGAAATGGACAGAATGAGAAAACTCATTGCTGACCATATGGTAATGTCTGTTCAAACTTCTCCTCATGTAACAGCATATGTTGAGGCAGACGTAACCAACATTGTGATGTGGCGAAATAAAATCAAAAATGATTTCCTTGAAAAAGAAGGTGAAAAAATGACCTTCACCCCTATTTTCATGGAGGCCATTGTAAAAGCAATTAAAGATTTTCCAGGCGTAAACGTTTCTGTTAGTGGAAACAATATCATCAAAAGAAAAAACATCAATTTAGGAATGGCAACTGCTCTTCCTTCTGGAAATTTAATTGTGCCTGTAATTAAAAAGGCAGATAATCTAAATTTAATTGGCTTAACTAAAGAGGTAAACGATTTAGCAAATAGAGCGCGTAATAATAAATTAGGATCTGATGACATTCAGGGTGGAACATATACGGTTACTAATGTTGGTACATTCGGTAATGTAATGGGAACACCTATCATCAATCAGCCTCAAGTTGCGATTTTGGCATTGGGTGCTATCAGAAAAGTGCCAGCTGTTATAGAAACGCCTTACGGAGATACTTTAGGTATCAGACATAAAATGTTCTTATCACACTCTTACGACCACAGAGTAGTTGATGGAGCATTGGGTGGAATGTTCGTAAAACGTGTAGCTGATTACCTTGAGCAATTTGACATAAATAGAGAGTTATAAACATTTAGTCGTACAAAAGTTCGAAAGCCACCCCTTAATTGGAGTGGCTTTTCTTATTTTCTTTGGTAATTGATTTTAAACCGATTACCTATTAAAAACCTGATTTCAATATTATTCCTGTCTATGTCAGTGATTGCTTATACGCAACCTGACAGAGAAAAGTTACTGGAAAATTTAGAGTCAGCTTCATTCAATGATCAATTTGAGTTGGCTAATGGTTTAATGGGTGATAAAATTTATTCTGAGGCATTATTTGTTTGGGAATATATGTTAAAAGAAAATCCTACCAACGCCAACATTTTATACAAGGCCGGAATGTGTCACATAGAATTGAATAACGAAAAGAAAGCGTTGCCTTATTTTCAAAAAGCTCAATTTTCGGTCGTTAAAAATTACAATCCATACTCTTCGCTTGAAAAAAATGCACCACCAGAGTTATTCTATTATTTGGCTAAATCGTCTCATAGTAATGGAGAAATCGATACAGCATATTATCAATACGATTTCTTCATGAATAATGTTAAAAAGAAACACAACAAGTATGATTTGGGTGTTCTTGGCTTGTCGCAATGTAAAAACGCTAAAGAAATGA
The DNA here is from genome assembly GCA_030426825.1 of Bacteroidia bacterium. Classification (GTDB taxonomy): domain Bacteria; phylum Bacteroidota; class Bacteroidia; order Flavobacteriales_D; family Crocinitomicaceae; genus Paracrocinitomix. The sequence goes on from JAUHXX010000017.1 coordinate 17,907, forward strand.
TGGCTAATCCAAAGCCGTATATCATTAAAAATATCGGTCCAATTGTCAACACACCTAACTCTGAATATTCTCCTGTAATAACCATAGATGGTTCAGCCTTATTCTTTACAACAAAGAGAATGCGAGCTGACAGCTCTAACAGGAAATACATTAACATTGTGAACGGACAGCACTATGAAGATATTTATGTCAGTTATAGGACGAAGGATGGTAAATGGTCTCCGCCAAATTATTTAGCATTTTGTGATGCTCGAAAAAATAACGCCTCTATTTCAGTTTCTCCAGATGGACAAACTGTTTTTGTATATTCAGATGAAAACGGAGGAGATATTCATTACTCAACATTACAAGACACTTCTTTTGTTGACGTAGTACCTTTTCCTGCCGAAGAATTAAACACCGATTCATGGGAAACTCACGCTACCATTAGCCCTGATGGTAATTACTTGTATTTTGTGTCTGACAGAGAAGGTGGATTAGGTGGAAAAGATATTTACCGTCTGAAGAAATTACCAGATGGTTCTTGGAGTAAAGCCTACAATTTGGGCGCACCAATCAATTCCGAATTTGATGAAGACTCACCATTTTTAGGTGCTGATAATAACACAATGTATTTCAGTTCAAACGGCCCTAATAGTATGGGAGGATTCGATATTTTCGTGAGTCAAATGGACGAGTCTGAGCAATGGTCACAACCTGAAAACCTTGGATATCCACTTAACTCTTATGATGACGACATCTTCTATACCACCACAGCTGATGGATTGACTGGATTTTATTCTTCAGATAAATTAGAAGGTGAAGGAGATAAAGACATCTATATGGTAGAATCTGAAAGCTCTTACATTAAAAACGTTGCCATTTTCTCAGGATTCATCTTAACTAAAGATAATTCTATGATTCCGAAAGGAATTACAATTCATGTTACTGATTTAACAGATGCCACACCAACTAAAATTTATCGTCCGAGAAGAAGAGATGGTGGATATGTTCTAAACCTGAAACCTTGTCACACGTACCAAATTGATTACAAATTGGATAAAGTTGACTTCTACAACACAGAACTATATGTGCCATGCAACTCATCTTATCAGGAAATCAAACACGAACTATTGCTGAACATGATTGATCTTGAAGCAACAGCCATTTCAACCTTACCTGAAAACGAGCAGAGATGGGAGTTTAACAACTCAGAATATTTAAAACTACTGGAAGGATATGAAGTGTCAACGTATGAAGGAGACAAGTTGTTGTATAAAGACTTCATTAACAAATACGGTCAATTCCCTTACAAAGAGCTAGACCCTTCTAAGTCGCACATCTTTAAAATTGAAGAAGCTGAATTCGAATTTTGTGATGATTTAGTACTCAATCTTATTGACACAGCTAACAACATTCTTGATACTTATACCTTCAACTCTGTCTGCGAAACAGGTGAAACTGTTAGCGAATTTTCAGACATATTAACTACACCAATCTACCAATTCAATTTCGGTTACAATAAAGATAAATTCAATACTAAGAACGAAACCTTAAAACTATATGTAAAGGGTATCAAACAATTGATTGATGCGGGGAAAGAAATCAGCATCTTAACCTATTCTAGCGCCTCAAAGGTTCCAACTAAATCCTACAAAAACAACCAAGATTTGGCCAATAAGAGAATGGAGTCTGGAATTTCAACTTTAAAAAAGGTTTTAAAATCTGAAGGAATTGATGTTTCTAAGATCACCTTTATTGAAAAAGATGCTTTAGTGCAAGGTCCTAAATACAACAATGATGCCCAAGAAAAACAAGCCGTTTATCAAAGGTATCAATACATCAAATTTGAAATACAATTCTAAAATGAAGAAGATGTATAAAATATTACTACTCCTAATTTTGAGTCTCAGTTTAACAACTGTTTCTCAGGACGCCTATTCTCAGGAAAAGCCAAGTCAAATAAAGAAGTATGTAAAAAAAGGAAGGAAAGCATACAACAAGGGCGAATACTGGAAAGCAAAATCATATTTCGATAAGGTAACCTCTTCGAGTACTCAACAACCACAATATTGGCTAGAGGCTGGTATTGTTTATTATGAATCTAAAGTTGAAAGAGAGAAATCACTTCCACTTTTTGAAAAGGCTTTAGAATTTTCTGCAAATACTGACGACACCATTCCAGAAATATTTTATTACAAAGCAAAAGCTGAACACTTCAACGGCAACTACGAACAGGCGATTGCTGATTACAACATCTTTTTAAATAACGTAAAAAACAATAAAAAAGGAATCGAATTAAGACAAGAGGTAATTCGAGAAATTGAAATTTGCAACAATGGTGTTGATTTAAGAAATCAAAATAAAGATCGTTACAGTGAGGTTGAAAATATGGGAGAAAAAGTAAACTCAGATTCTCCTGATTACGCTCCGGTTGTGACTAATGACGAGAACCTTATTTTATTCTGTTCAAGACGTCCCCCAGGAACTAAAAAAGGAATTGACGGACTTTATTATGAAGATATCTTTTACACCACGAAAAAGTCAAATGGCGAGTGGAATCAGGCAGAGGTAATTGATAAGTCTTCAGGATACTTGAAAAAAGAAATTAATGATGGTAAAGACCATGAAGCACCGATCAGTCTATCTGCGGATGGTAATACCTTATTCATTTACAAGCAAAACAGCATTTGGAAATCGGTAAAAGACGATCAAGGGAAATGGTCAATTCCGAGAAAAATGAATCAGAACGTCAATATCGGAACGGCAAATCCTTCAATTTATATCACGCCAGACGAACAAGAAATGTTCATTGTATCAGTTGGCGCTGAAGGAGGACTTGGTGAAAGAGATATCTACTATACAACTAAAACAGAAGCTGGAGGATGGGAAAAACCTGTGAATATGGGAAGCAAAATCAACACGCCTTTTAAAGAGGATGCGCCATTCTTAAGTTCAGATGGAAAAACACTTTATTTTGCTTCAGAAGGTCATAATTCAATGGGAGGATTCGACATCTTCAAAACAGTAAGAGACGAAAACGGTGAATGGTCTGACCCAATTAACATTGGTGCACCTATCAACTCTTCTGGTGATGACATTTACTACGTAGAAAATTCTGAAGGAACGTTAGCTTACTACGCTTCCATGCGTCCTGGTTCTTTTGGTTACCTAGATTTATATACAGCGAGCTTTGAATGTGTAAATATCCCTACTACTGAGGTAAAAGGATACGCCATCTTTGCTGAAAATCACCTACCAGTAAACGGTGTGATTAAAGTGGTTAACAAAGAAACTGGAGAGGAAGCTGGAACTTATCAAATTGATCCTAAAACAGGAAAGTACAATATGGTATTGAAGCCAGAACAAACCTATACACTTGAATTGGTTGTTGCACAGTCAAGATACAATGAAATCCGTCCGCATGTTGAGGAGTTTTTCATTCCAAAACAATGTGAGTACTTCAACCTATTCCAAGAAATTGCAGTTGATTATTTGAGAGATACGTCAGGTTCAATCTACGCACAAAGAGCACATTTTAAAAATGCAATGTTCGATATTGAAACTGAAATTAAAAAAGAATTCGGAGATGCTGACTTGAGTGGAAATGGATCAGTACCTGACAATATTATCGGTATAACAGGAAACATTACTCACAACGCTACAATGAATGCACAATTCGTTGAAGTATTATTGATGAACGTAAATAACCAAATCGTTAGAATGACAAAGTCTGACGAGAATGGAGATTTTACATTTGAAAAGGTTGACCCAGAAGAAGATTACATTGTAGTAATTAATGAAGACGATCTTAAACTGAGCCAACACGGAGATAACATTTCAAATGGCGCAGAGGTAAGCGTTGAAGGTAAAATTTGGGACTTTAGAAACACGTCCAAATTGGTACGCTCAAACGTACCTGTTTACATTGCAAATTCAGATCGAAAAATTGCTAATACAGGTGAAGCTGGACCAAATGGTAAATTTACTTTGACAAACGTTCCTGTTGATCAAGCAACCGTAGATCAATTAAACACATCATCCAGTAGAATGTCTTACAATCTTGATTTATCTGATCGTGAGATTACTTATTCAGCTTATATCACTAGAATTGATCCTAACAACACAGAATTAACTTATACAGAATACATTGACATCATTGAATTAAGAGAAATGAGCAATGATTCTACAGGTGGTTCTTCAAATGGCGAACTGCAAGAATTTGCCAATATCTTATTTGACTTTGATAAGTTCTTTTTGAGAGATAAGAGTAAAAATGTATTGGAAAGTGTGTTAGGATTCATGAAAGCAAATCCTACCGTAACAATTCGTTTAGAAGGTCATACAGACTGGTTTGGATCTGAACCTTACAATGTTGGACTATCTAAAAGAAGATCACTATCAGCTCACAAGTATTTAATCAATAAAGGAATTAATCCTAACCGAATTCAAAATGCTTGGTTTGGTGAAACGAAACCAACAGCAAACAATGCTTTAGCTGATGGTGCAGATGATCCTGACGGTCGTCAATTGAACAGAAGAGTTGAAATCAAAGTTGAAATTCCTGAGATGGCAGACTTATATCTATCTTTGTAAGGTTATTAAACCTTATTGAATGAATTTGAACCTCAAGCGAGCAATCGCCTTCTTTGATCTAGAAACCACCGGACTTAATATTTCAAAAGACAAAATTGTAGAAATTGCAATTTTAAAAGTGAATCCTGATCAATCCGAATCTACCTACGTTAAAAGGATTAATCCTGAAATACCAATTCCTTCAGAGTCCTCAGAGATTCATGGAATCTATGATAAAGACGTAAAAGATTGCCCGACCTTTAAAGAGGTGGCTAAAGAAATAGCTGACTTTATAGGAGATGCAGATTTAGCTGGTTACAATTCAAACAAATTTGATATCCCTGTTTTATTAGAACATTTCTTATCGCATGAAATTGATTTTTCAATGGAAGGACGAAAGTTTGTGGATGTTCAAACCATTTTCCATAAAATGGAGCAAAGAACCTTGGTGGCTGCACTAAAGTTTTATTGTAACGAAGACTTGGAGAATGCACATGCCGCTGAAGCAGATGTGAGAGCAACTTA
>JAUHXX010000018.1 GCA_030426825.1 Bacteroidia bacterium
AAAGATTCAGGTCTTGAAGTGATGGATAAAATCAAATTGACCTTTGACGCAAACGAAGAGGTGAAAAAGGCCATTGAAAACAATGCCGATTACATCAAAGCTGAGGTGTTGGCTTTAGATATTGTATTTGATTCATTGTCAGAATCTCAAGGAACGGTTGCTGATTTAGACGAAGGAGATACTAGAATGGATTTGGTGAAGGGGTGATTCTCGATACATTTAGTTTTGATGAAACCAAAACTAAATACTCGAACAAACCCTTTTATAGACCTTTTCAATTGTCATAACCACTGCCTAATGAACCTTAAGGTTTGTTCGAGTGATGCCGTCTCGGCGCAGCCGTGAACGGGATAGTATCGAGAACATATTAGAACATTCTCTCAAAAGAAACATAACATGCTGAAACAAGAACTAAAAGAAATCTTTATTCGAGACCTCAACAATTTAAAGAAAGAAATTGAGGCTTATAGGTACGAAGAAAAAATCTGGCATTCAGATAATACAATTTCCAATTCGGCTGGAAATCTTTGTTTACACCTTGTAGGAAATTTGAAATGGTTTATTGGTGCACAATTGGGAAATACAGGATATGAGCGAAAAAGAGAATTTGAATTCTCCGCTAAAGGTATTCCTCAGACAGAACTAATACAAGAGGTTGACGAAACGCTAACGATTGTTTCATCCTCGCTTGATGGATTGTCCGCAGAAGTTTTAGATAATATTTACCCTATTGAAGTTTTCAAGAAACCAATGACTACAAGGTTTTTCTTGATTCATTTGAGCTCTCATTTATCCTATCATTTAGGTCAAATTAACTACCACAGGCGGGTATTTGATGTTGAATAGGGGTAGCTTAATTTTGTTCCGGAATCTTTTGTTTGGTGAAAGGCTAAAAACTAAATAAAAAAGGCGCAGAAAACTCTGCGCCTTTTTTTTGTTTATTTCATTACTGTAATCTTGGTAGTTTCTAGTAAAACATTTTCTGAATCTGAAATTTGAAGGATATAAAGTCCTGCATCAAATTGTGAAACTTCTATTTGCTGCGTTCCGCTCAGTTGAGAATCACTGTACACCAATTGTCCATTTGTCGAATAAAGTTTAATGTTGTAGTTATCTAAATCTGTCCTCAAACTAAACACTTCAATTGCTGGGTTTGGATATACAGCAAAGCTTGGTGTCTTTTCATCATCTATTCCTGCAGTGAATGTAGACCCTTCAATCAATTGACCTATTGTATTGTCATCCTGACCAGGCAGATTCATTGGTGGAGTAGGAGGAGCAGTGATTGGACAAGCTTGATCATATGCTCCCCAAACACCATTGATTCTAGCCATAACATCAACTTGATAAGTAACGTTTTGAACTAGAAGGCCTGCAATGTTTAAAGTATTCGTGTTTACAGTTCTGTCATTGGTAGAATAATTTGTTCCATCATAAAACCTGAAACGATAGAGGTCTGCACCAGCAACGGCATCACACTTGAATACTTCATTGTAACTAGACATGGTAGTTCCACAATCGGATGCATAAATGTTGGTGTTAGGAACAGTTAACGGAGAATGGATTTGACAAACTGGACCCCAATCGCTCCAAACACCATTCACTTGTGCTCTTGTCTGAACATCATAGGTCTGACCAAGGTCAAATAAATTCAAGAGTTGAAGGTGATGACCGGTACCAGTCCAGGTGTTAGTTGTTACAGTAAACGGCGCTAGGGTGTTGGTGAACATGAATTCGTATAGGTCGGCACCATAAACCGTTTCAGTTTTAAAGACTTCATTGAATGTGGTTAATTGCTCGCCACAATGAATAGGTTTCAACTGAGTTGTTGGAACAGTTAAAGGAGAGTGGATTTGACAAACTGGGCCCCAATCTCCCCATACTCCGTTTACTTGAGCTCTGGTTTGAACATCATAGGTCTGTCCAATTTCCAACAGTCCCAATAATATTAAAGTGTGTCCCGTACCACTCCATGTATTTGTTGTTTCAGCGAACGTATTCACATTCGTAAATTTGAATTCATATTGGGTTGCGCCTTGGACAGTTTCAGTTTTAAACACCTCATTAAAAGTTGTTAATTGTTTACCGCAATCTGTTGAAATTAGTTGTGTCAGAGGCACGCCATTTGGTGAATGAATTTGACAAACTGCTCCGAAATCACCCCATGTACCATCAATATACGCTCGGACTTGGACATTATAAGTCTTATCAACTTCTAAAAGTCCTGGTATTTGCAAATGATGACCGTTACTGGTCCAAGGACTGTTAACTGGCGCTAAAATCCCATCATCATCAGTAAACAAAAATTCATATTGAGTAGCTCCATAAACTAAATCCGCATAAAACACCTCATTAAATGTTGTTAATTGCTCTCCACAATGTATTGTTTTGAGTTGAGTAGTAGGTACTACATTTGGTGAGTGAATTTGACAAACCTGACCATAAAGCCCCCAAACGTCATTAACTTTTGCTCTTACTTGAACGTCATAGGTTTTATCAATTTCTAATAAATCAACAAGAATCAAGTGATGACCCGTTGAAGTCCAATAGTTTTCGACTTCATCATAAGGAGCTTGAGTATCTGTAAATTTAAATTGGTATTCAGTAGCACCGGGAACAGCATCAGCATAGAACACCTCATTGAAAGTTGTTAGTTGTTCTCCGCAGTGTGCTGGTTTTAATTGTGTAAGTGGCACAGCACACGAAGCTTGAACTTCAGCTTGTGAGTCACAGCCTCCATCATTGTGATGAATATCAGCAGAAAAAGCATCTACATAATCACATACAGCTTGAGCATTGCAAGTAGATAAGCTAGAGTTGAAATAAATTTGGAGGAGGGCAGGAATTACAATTGGATGATTCAAGGCCTGTATATCTGTTAAATTAGGATTATAAGCAAACCGAAAAAAGTCACCAGATACCGTAGTCAGATTTTCAAGTCCGTTTAGACTTGTTAGGTTTGGGTTATTGTCAATTGTTAATCTTGGTGTAGAAGCTAGATTATTAAAGCCGGTAAGATCTGAAACCCCATTGAAACTTAGATTCATTGAATATGGCACGTTTGTAATGCCTTGCATGCCGTCATAAGAAATAAGATTTTGGTTCCAAGTCATTGAAATTCCGCCGCCTATTGATGTCACATTTGATAGGGCGGCAATACTTTGAAGGTCCTGATTGTGAGAAACCTCTAATGAATAATAAGGGTTGGCACCAATATTGGTCAAAGAATTGAGACCATTTAGAGTTATCAAATTATCATTTAAAGAAACGACCAATTTTTCCACACTTGTAACATTCTGGAATCCATTCAGATCAATTAAAGCGTTATTTTGACTAATGGTTAATTGATTCAAGTTCCAATTGCTAATCGTAGAAAGTAGCGTGAGGTCTTGTAGTAAAAGGTTATCGTTTAAGTATACATCCCCACCTATAGAATTAATATTCTGAAGTCCTGTTAAATTGGTTAAATTATCCGCGTCATTAATAGTCAACCCACCATTTAAACTGGTAAGATTTTCTAAGCCTGTCATTGAGGTAAGGCTAGAACCTCCAATTTTCAATGAGTTAATAGTTGCAAGTGCAGTTAATTCAGTTAAATCAGTGATATTAGTTGTTCCGTTGATATAAAGAGAGAGTTCTCCGTCAACTGTAGCAATATTATGTATTCCAGTTAATGTGCTTAATGCGCTGCTGTAAGTAGATAGTGAAAAATCGCCATGGATTGTGACAAGGTTTGATAGTGGACTCAAATCGTTTAATGAGCCAGTTACAAAAAGGTTACCGTCAATTTCAGTACAAGTAGGATAATCAATTATAAATTGGTCTACTTGGTTTTGATTTAAGAGTATGACGTCACCAATAGGACATGGAGAAATCGGAGCATGTATTGCGCAACTCGTTCCGTAAGCACCCCAAGTACCGTCAATATAAGCTCTAACTCTAACATTATAAATTTGATTAAAGTTAGTTAAGCCAGCTGCTTGAAGAGAATGACTATTGTCCGTTGAATTACTTAATGTTACCTGACCGGATTGCGTATTTGTAAATTCAAATTCATATTGAGTCGCTCCTGATACTTCTGTTGCATAAAACAATTCATCAAATGTGATAAGTTGTTGGTTACAATTTGATGCGGTAATTTGAGTTTCAGGAACTGTAACAGGTGAATAAAGTTGACAAATAGGACCGTATCCATACCATATTCCATTTATTTTAGCCTTGACCCTAATCTCATAGGTCTGACCCAATTCAAATAAACCAAATTGTTCAAGGCTATGACTCGGAGAAACAGAACCACTTACTTGTTGATTTTGAGGGTCAAGAATGTTCCAAATTTGAAATTCATATTCAGTAGCACCTGTCACTGCCTCAGCATGAAAAACTTGATCAAACGTTGTTAATTGTTCACCGCAATGAATAGGTAAAAGTTGGGTTAATGTTGCGCATTGATTTTCAACTTCGGTTTCTGAATTACAACCAAAATTATTGCTCTGAATAGTTGCAGTGTTTACATCCAAATAATCACATATCGCTTGAACTGCACATTGTTGTAAATTATTATTATTTGTTACAGTTAAACTGTTTAAAGCAATTGGATGATTTAAAGCGGATAAGTCGTTTAACATAAAATTCGCCTTTATATTTAAATTTCCAACTGAATTCAAGTTTTCAAGTGCATCAAACGATTGCAGTTGAGGGCAAAATTCAACGGTTAATCCATTCACTGTTGTTAAACTCTGTAAACCTGATAAACTGGTGAGTGATTGTTCATTTTTGATTGAGAATGATCCTATTGATACCAAATTATTTAAGCCTGAGCAACTGTTGATATTATTACCTTCTATTTTCAAATTTCCAGACATATTGGTTAATCCTTGTAAACCACTAAGGCTGTTTAATTGCGCATTGTTTTCAATTAATATTGTATTAACTGAATTAAGGCTAGAAATTTGAGAAATGTCTTGCAAAACGGTATTTTGACTAATTCCGATACTACCTACACTCACTAAAGCGTGCAAACCAAAGAAATTGACGAGGCCATCATTTTGAACAATAAACAGATTGCCGTTTATCGCATTTAATCCTTGCAATCCGTAAAGAGTAACTACGTTGTCATTATTATAAACCCAAAGGTCACCAATTACAGTGTTAAGATTGTACAACTGGCTCATGTCCTGTAGATTTTGATTGTTATAAATCATAAGCATTTCCTGACCACCTACTGATCCGACAGAAGTTAGATTTTGTAAACCATTCAAAGAAGCGAACCCACAGGTGTTTAATTGTAATGTTCCAGTTACCTGTGTAATGTTTATAAGGGGTGTTAAATCAGTGATGTCTAATCCGCTAATGGTAAAATCACCATCAATTACGTTGCAATTCGGATAATTTACTTGAAAATTGTCGACATCAGCCTGAGTGTACAAACTTACATCTCCAACAGGACACTGCGCAAAGCTGCCAAAACCAATCAGCAACAATAGTATTAAATTTAATTTTTTCATTTATTCTAGGTTAATATTTCAACCGAAAATAAATGCTTCGTGCTATAAATCAGGTTGTTTCGTATGAATGGGGTAGTTTTTTTAAAGTTTGGTGAGGTATATTTAATTTATGAATGAGATTTCAAATCATTTCTTTCGTTCACGGAAGAATAAACCTAAAAAACCCCATCCTTAAGCAAAAAAGGACAGGGTTTAGGTTATAGCTATGAAAAGCAAAAATCTTAATACTGTAACAGAAAGTCAGTGGTCAATTCTGGCTGTATTGAAATATAAGTTTCTGAGGTTGAATAGTATCCGTTTCTTCTAACTCGATAATCTAAACGGTAATTCCCCGCAGGCATTTCATGGGTAACAAAATGCTGTCCATATTGCGGTCCGTAGATATCTGCCTCGCCGTAATCCCAGCCATTTGATACGGGATAAATTTCGTTATAATCAAGGTTTACCAATTGATATTCTAAAAAATCGTTTGACGTGGTGTTAACTAAAGTCTCAAGACTCAGAGACAAGAAACCATACCTTAAAAATTTCACATCAAATTCATTCGTTTGACCTAAAATAATGTGATAACCAGGGTGCTGAACTTGAACCATTTTGTTCTCAGTCATTGCATCAATTTGCAATTCATAAGATAAATTGGATCGCATTTCAAAAGCCATTTGGGTTTGACCATGTTGCGTATATTTTTCAGCGATTGGCGCCCCTTTTTCTAGAACTTGACAACGCAGCGAATCTAAAGGGTCATTTGTTGATCCATCAACGGCGTTAATTTTAATAATTGTTGTTTCTGGTGGATGACAGCCTACCAGAACAAATAAAATACTGATTGCTAATATCGTTTTCATAATCTTTGTTTTACATCAACAAAATTAGAGGAAGACTAAAGCTTATTGGAATTGAATTCAGCAAAAACAGTTTTTTACTTGCGATTTTCGCAAAATCTAGAATTCTGTCAGATTCGTACCTTTAGAGAAGTGAAATTAAAGTTCCTTAATAGCGTCCCGAAAAGACTAGGTTTTTCATTTGGGATAACGGCATTGATAATAATCGGGCTGACCTTGTTCTATAATTCCGATTTTTTCAGAATGTATTATATCGTGCTTATTTCTGTGTGTACCTATATTCCTGTCACTTTGTTTTATGCCGTGGTTTCGACCTTCTTTGATGAAAAAGAGCGTACTTCAGAAGATATTTTGGACGATTAATCCTCTTTCTTTTCCGGCAAAGGTCCTCTCATATGAATAACCAAGCCGTTTAGAAAGTTTCGTAGAATTTGATCTCCACAATTTCGGTATTTCGGATGGTCTTCTCTTCTGAAAAAAGCACCCAATTCACTTTCCGAAACTTTAAAATCAACCAAAGCACAAATATCCACGATATCTTTATTGGTTAATTTTAAGGCTACTCGTAGTTTTTTGAAAATATCGTTATTTGTCATTTCGTCTCAGTTTTGACGAAAGTACCTATTTAACGAATACTTTGATTTCAGTTTCTACAACCCCTTTTCCGATTTTATCCCAAATCGTGATTTTGTAGGTGACAAATTGCTGAGCCACATCTGATTTAATATCTATAAATGGAAATAGCTCTAGCGTCCCATCCTCTGCAGGTTCAATAAAGGCATCACTACCGGTAGCGAGGTCTTCATTTTCGGTTATAATTTCGCCTTTTGAGTTCAAGAATTGAACAGATACTCCCACTTTATACAATCCATCTTGTTGTTTGAAGCCCGAAATGTCATAAAACGGTACACTTAAATTCCCCTGATTAATTTCTGTTCCTGCGTATAAATATTTTTTGTCTTTATTGAATAAGCAAACTTCTTTAACGCCTGCTCCACCAGATGTTTTGGTTTTAATAGCTGGATTCGGAATAATTTTGAAAGGCACAGAAAGCGTCACCTTATCGCCGTTACAAAAATTCGCAATGGTAATCTCCCAGACGTAATCATCAGACCACATAGGTGTGCCAATTTCTAGTTTAGCCGTGAAAACCAAATGTTCATCTTCATCTAACTCAACAGCATCTTCTGCACCATCATCACCAAATGACCAGTCTACCGAGTACATCACTTTCTCGTCTGATTTACGATACACTCTTTCTTTGGTCAAAATCAGAGACTTTCCTTCAAAACTATTCACGTCTTCAATCCCATCTAAATAGAATTTTATCCACGATCCATATACAATTCCATCTTTGTAACTGTATTCAGGCAGGTATTTAAAATGGGCTTCATCTATTTTAATTGATTTACCCTTGATGACAATTTTTTCGGATATTTCAGGAATAGATACGAATCCATCTTTGTCCTTTTCAATTTCTTGTGCAATAGCAGCAGTTCCAACTAACAGAGTAAGTAGTAATGAGAGTGTTTTCATAGGTAATTTTTGATCTAATATAATAGTCTCAATTAAATTTTAGAAGTTTTCCGAAAAACTTATTTCTTTCTGAACCCTGAAAAAATTAATCCCCAAAATGACTTTGGGTAGCTGTCTAAATCTTCAAATCCGAGTTCAATGTCTCTACCCGATTTGGGTACATAATTTGTTCTGAAGATGTAGTCCCAAATACTCAAGGAAATCCCGAAATTCATTCCTTTTTGATGTGATGCGGGCAGTTCCTTTGCATGATGCCAAATATGCATTTTGGGATTGTTAAAGATGTATTTTAGAGGCCCATAATCCCACCCCAAATTGGCATGATTTATATGCCCGATTATTAATGTGCCCATATATACAATATAGGCTTGGTCAGGAGTAAATCCGCCAATCAGCATCACACCAATGTATTTAGCTGGATTGTAGACCACCGTCTCCATCCAATGGTAACGTAAATGCGCTGCAAATCCCATTTCTTCAACCGAATGGTGTACCTTATGAAATCGCCATAAAAATGGAACGCGGTGCAGTAAATTATGGATGAGCCATTGCACAAAATCTAGCACAACAAAAAAGATGATCAATTGCATCCAATTTGGCAATGAAGAAATATCAACTAATGCCCAATTTGTAATAGATCCTCCCGCTTGCGTAGCGATTACAGCCCCCAATAACTTGGAAAATGCAATAAAAATGATCCAATTGAAAATGAAAAAATTGAAAAACATGAAGAATCCATCTAACCAAAAATCTTTTCGAAAAGCAGGTTGATGTTTGCGCCAGGGAAAAGCCAGCTCTAGACCCCAAACAATCAATGAAGCCAGGATGAGTACATAAAAATAATTATCTGTCCAGGGAACTTTAAAAGTGATTTGATTCCAGATGTAATCACCGTACTCACCAAAAGACTTTAAAAATATGTCAGAATAATTTGTCATCTCTACTTCAACCAAAGATATAATTTAAGAACGTTTATATTTGTAACAATCGTCACTTAAAGATGTTTTTATGATAGGTAAATTACAACAACAATTACAAAATGAACTAGCTGAAATTAAAGCAGCCGGATTATATAAAGAAGAAAGAATTATTACCAGCCCGCAAGGAGCTGAGGTTACAGTGAGTACAGGAGATGAAGTTGTCATCATGTGTGCGAATAATTATTTAGGACTTTCTTCGCATCCTAAAGTGATTGAAGGTGCTGCAAAAGCACTAGAGTCTCATGGCTATGGAATGTCTTCTGTAAGATTCATTTGTGGAACGCAGGACATCCACAAAACATTAGAAAAGAAAATAGCTGACTTCTTAGGGATGGAAGACTCTATTCTTTACGCAGCGGCTTTTGATGCCAACGGTGGAGTCTTTGAACCCTTATTCGGAAAAGAAGATGCTATCATTTCAGATGAGTTAAATCACGCCTCAATTATTGATGGAGTGCGTTTATGTAAGGCGGCAAGATACCGTTACAAGAATTCTGACATGGCCGATTTAGAAGAGCAATTAAAAGCGGCCCAAGCGCAACGTAACCGTATCATTGTAACAGATGGTGTATTCTCTATGGATGGATACATTGCCAAACTGGATCAAATTTGTGATTTAGCTGAAAAATATGATGCGCTTGTAATGGTGGATGATTGCCATGCTACTGGATTTATCGGTAAAACTGGCCGTGGAACACATGAGTACAATAACGTAATGGGTAGAGTAGATATCATTACCGGTACCTTAGGTAAAGCACTCGGCGGTGCAATGGGTGGATTTACAGCTGCTAAAAAAGAAGTGGTTGACATGTTACGTCAACGTTCAAGACCTTATTTATTTTCAAACTCATTGTCTCCGGCAATTGTTGGAGCTTCAATTGCAGTATTGGATTTATTGACTGAATCAACAGAGCTGAGAGATAAATTAGAAAGCAACACCAAATATTTCAAAGACGGAATCAAAAAAGCGGGATTAGAAATTAGAGAAGGAGATTCTCCAATTGTTCCAGTAATGCTTTATGATGCTCCTTTGGCTCAAAAATTTGCGAATAGATTATTAGAAGAAGGTGTATATGCAATTGGATTCTTTTATCCTGTTGTTCCAAAAGAATTAGCTAGAATTAGAGTGCAAGTTTCTGCCGGACATTCAATTGCTCAATTAGATAAAGCAATTGCCGCCTTTGAGAAAGTAGGTAAAGAATTGGGTGCTATCAAATAATGAGAAAGGTTTTATTTTTCGCTTCTCTTGCCTTGTTTTCTTGCGGTTCAGCTCCTGAAGATGACGGAGGATATATTACGTCATCAGGTGGAGAAGATTTAACGGCTGCAACTGAGAATGATGATTCGATTGTTTATAAATTAGAAGAACAACCCGAAATCATTCAGAGTTTTTATGCCTTAAAGCCTGAACAAATCACTGAGGATTTTTGCTACAATGAAAAACAGGTCAAGAATCTGTTGATGGGAGATGGCGTGGATGAATACGTTTGGATCAGTAAGAAAGTAGAGGCTAATTATTTGGAGTTTAGCAATGATGAGTGTTATACGACAACAGAATTTGCAATTATTAATCCAGAAAGTGCATTACCTTATGCAGTGCTTATTCAATCAAGTAAGGGAGCGCAAAATATTGCCATGTTTGTATGGAATGGTGATGAAGAAAATTGGTCATCTTATTCAGATTTTCCAAAGCCCAATGTGGAAGATTTTTATCGTGACCTAAGACCCGAAGAAGTGAATCAGGTTAAAGATTTTGGTGCGTTTTTCGGTTATTATAGCGAACAAACGAATGAAATCATCTATACCTTTTCAACTTGGCAAATGGGCTTAAATGCGGATGGTAAAGAAATAATGGACTTTAATCGGGAGCCTGATTTTTCCTTTGCAGTGAATTACGATCCAGAAGATGGATTTTGGTTGAAAAAGATATACGAGGACGAATCTACGATTCCAAAGCGCTATTTCTTGGCTTACTCTGAGACAGGAAATATTTCAGATGATTTCTCGTATTTCTCAGATATGATTGGTGAGCAACTGAAAGATGATGGAGTAGAGTCAGGATACGCCGATTTTAGTCAAACGAATTACAAAGCTTATTTTAAATCGGACACTTTTGATTTTTCATCAATGCAACAATTCGAACCTAGAAATGGGTATTGGTTTTTTGAACGAGGTAAAGAACCACTGGATGTAGAATACAATATGGTAGAGCCAACTGTGAAACGAGCAAGGCGCTATTTTTACGAGTTTCCGTAAACGAACTAGCTTCAGTTTTTTTTCATATCTTGTTGAACCTCAACAATTCTATGAAAAATAAAGTTATCATTACAGCTGATGATTATGGCGTCTGCAATAGAATTGATCATGCCATTATAATTGCCTTAAGAAAACGAGCAATAACTACCGTCTCTGCGGTAGTGACGCATAAAACATCCATCCAAAGATTAGAACGACTTTTTCAGCTAAAGAAAGACATGGCAAAGGATGGATTTGATTTTGGCATTGGTTTGCATTTTTGTATTACATCAGGTAAAGCAATTTATAGAGGCAGTGAAGCATCCCCTAGTTCTTTGATTCATCCTGAAGCGACAGGCGAAAATAAGGGCGAATTTCATGAAATTCAGGGATTCCCTTTTAGTAAAATTAGAACGGCAGATTTGACAATTGAACTCTTGGAACAATTCCGTTTAATAGAAGGGGTCATAGGCTTGGAAAATATCGACCATTTGGCAAACCATCACGGGGTCGTTTATTTTGAAAAAAAAATGTTCGAAGCCTATGCTGAAGTGGCCGCTTCAAAAAATGTTCCTGTTCGTAGTCCAATGTCATGGCACGGAAAATTTAAAGGAGTAGCTAAAAAATTACCTGATTTTGATAAACGTTTTTTAACACCGACAGCAAGAAGAGGGTTGAAGATTGGAATGTGGCGTAAATTCGGAGGCATTCTTTACGGAAATGTGGTCAAACGAATGGGTTTTGCAAGCGATTTAAATGTGAAATATCCAGATGTTTTGTGTGAATACATATACGGTCAATGTGAAAAATCAATTGATATGGGAGATGAGGTAATTAAACATTGTCTCAGCCAATTTTCAGAAAAAAATGGTCGTCCTGAAATTTCTGACGCCAATAAAAAAACGATTACAAAAGCGGTATTAAAGAGAGAAAAATCAATACAACAAATATATAGCCAACGGGAGTTAGAGCAAGATTTTTCTATTGAATTGATGTTTCACTTAGCTACTCCGATTGCGCCACCAGATGATTTATTAAAAGGTATAGATGATAACCCAAATCCGCATGGAATAAATTTAGACTATTTTCCAACCAGAGATCGAGAATTGGATTTAGCCTTGAATTTCAAATGGGATGAACATAAAACCTTATTGAACCTTGAGTACATCACTTATAAAGAATTAAGTTAATGGATGCCTTTATACAAATAGTTTTTGTTCTGCTGATTCTGAGCATGATTACAGAGAAAATTACGAATCTGGTTAAACTCAGACCAACCAGTTGGGTGAAGTCGATTGCATTATTGTTTGTATCCAAAAAAAGTGAAACTGAAAATGCTGAGCAGCAACGATCACGGGAAATTCAAACCATGGCAATCATTACCGGAATAGTGGTAGCCTTAATGACAAGAGCAAGTATTTTTCATGTTTCTGATCCAAGTTTTGAATTGGGATGGCAAGCTTTTGATTTTAAACAAGACAATGCTTGGTTGCATGTTTTATATGAGGTATTTGGCTGTTTACTAACTGGGTTTTTCTTGAGTTTGGGATCTAAATTCTTCCATGATTTGCTTGACCTGTTGCTGGAATCTAAAAATTTGAAGCGAAAATTAAACGACAGAGAAGCCATCCAAAACTTGCACACAATCGAAGAAGTTGACAATTACATTGCAGAGGTTGAACCAATTCTGGTTGAGAAAAAATTGGAAGAATATCTACAGTCTGTGGCCAATTTCAGTCATTTTGAATATGATGAAACCGAAGAAGCAGCAAATGTTTATTTACTGAATATGTCAGATGAAGATTGGAATGACTTGAAAGATGTTATTGTAGTAAAAACAGCCAATAAGAAAAATAAAAAAATACAACTAAATTATTTAGATTTTTAACGGTTTAGGCACCTACTAAAAGCTTAGTTGACATTATGATTAAAATGCTAACTTTGCCAAAGTCCAATTGCCCATGGATAATTTTTACAATGAGATATCGATTCACAGCACGGATCAAGAATCCGTCAATGTGCTTCAAAAAGTTTTTGAACGCGCCGGGATAATAAACGCGGAATTCAGAAATGATAATCGCGCGATTTCAAAAGACCAATCGGTGCTGATTATATCTGAACTCGGAGATCGAAATTTTTATGAAGACCAACTAAACCTAATGACCAAAGGTCTGGATGAGGGTACCTTGTTGAATGGTTTTATTTGGAACCCCAAAGCAAAAGAAAATGCAGAGGGATTTGAAAGTTTGATCAGTTCGCATCTATCCAGAAATATTAGCTACAGCAGAGAATCTTTTGTCATTCGTTTTGTAGAGGATGTTATCAAGACACTTGAAACTCGAACAGACGAAAACATTAAAAATAATGGCACCCATATGTCAGTGTTCTACAGTGTTTTGGATAATCAAGTAGGCGAAGATGTAACAGGCATGTTGAGCGATATTTTTAAAGTCAATAAAATCCCTGTTGATATTTCAGACCAATCATCAACGATAGATAGTCTTTCTAAACTAGCTTTAGAGGCAAATTTATGCGTGGTAGTTTATGATCAGCAAAAAGAATGGTCTGAGTTGTTTACTCAAGAAATTTGGAAAAAAATTGGAGGGGTCTCTTCTGGAGTTCCAATCCTTTTAATAGGATCTGACACCAACGAAAAAAGTACAGTCTCCATTCCGAATGTGACAACAGCAGAAGCGGGTAAAGATTTACTAGCACTTGAAATTAAAATCCAATACGATTCGCTCACCCAAGCATGATAAGAAAGTCGCCATATCCAGGTTTGAGACCTTTTGCTGAAGAGGAGGCTATATTTTTTAGGGGCCGAGAAGATCATGTTTTCCAAATTATTAAATCATTAGAAGAGAAACGCTTTGTGATGATTACTGGTGCCTCTGGAGACGGAAAATCTTCAATTGTTTACGCTGGATTGGTGCCAAAAGCCAAGGCTGGATTTTTCAAATCACGATTTAATAATTGGAAAGTATGTGATTTCAGACCAGAAAAATCACCATTCGAAAACATGTGTAAACGTGTTGCCGAATCACTTCGGATGGACTTAGATTATGTGCGTAAGGAGCTTTCTTACGGCTTTTCATCTTTGGTAAAATTATATAAAGAATCACCTTTATATTTTGAAGAGAATGATAATGAATTTCAAGGTCTCTCTGCAGAAGAACGGGTTGAAAAGAAAAGATCAGGCGCAAATTTATTACTGATTGTCGATCAATTTGAGGAATTTTTTACGAACAGTGAAAATTTGGTGAATGGGAATCCTAATGATTCATCCCACTTAGTGGCCAACTTATTAAGTAATACAATCAGGTTGGCAAAAGAACTTGATTTACCGATTTATGTGGTATTCACCATGCGTTCTGATTATATCGGAAATTGCGCATCTTTAAGAGGGATTCCAGAATTAATTGGGTACAGTCAGTATTTTATTCCGCGCTTGAACCGTGAAGAAATTGCTGATGTGATTCGTGACCCGGCAGATTTGAATGGTGATGCCATCCAAAATAGACTAGTTGATCACCTCATTAATTCAACAACAGAAGGGTCCGATCAATTACCGATCATCCAACATTGTATGAACCGCATTTGGCGAACGGCAGGCGGAAAAGATTTGGATTTATATCATCTTGCAATTTGCCAAGGTCTCAAGGTAACAGATTTACCTAAAGAGCAGCAGAGTATTCCTGAGTTAGCAGGTATTTCTGATCAACAATCTGAAAAAACATTGAATAATGTAATCAATGCTCATGCCTCCGATTTATTTGAATTATCTGTCAAAAATTATCTAAAAAAATATCCAGAAGCTGAAGAGGAACAAATCAAAGAGAATTTGGTCTTCTTAATGAAAAGTATGGCGAAGATGGATAACGGTAAAGGAGTTCGTTACAAATGTGTTTTCGGAGAACTGGTGAGCAATCTAAAGTACCCAATGTCATTGGCTCAGGCAAATGAGCTGGTGTTCTTGTTTAGAAAAGAGGGTAACGATTTGCTAGCGCCTTACTCAAACCAAATAGCCACTTTAGCTGAAAATGATCCAATAGAAATCTCTCACGAGTCGTTAATTAGAAACTGGGTACCTTTAAAAAGCTGGGCGGTTCATGACACACAGGATTATCAAACCTTTCAAGATTTAAGAGCACAATCAGATAAATGGGTAGAAAATGATAAGTCAAAACACTATTTACTGGGTATAGGTCCACTAGATTATTTTGAGAAATGGTTTGAGCGTACAGACCCAAGTGTATTTTGGATCATGAAGTATGAGCAACACGCGGCCAGTGACACAAATTTCAGAGCTGAAATTGCTGAAATGCTTGAGCAGATAAAAGCGTTTATTGCAGAAAGTAGGTCGGCTATTAACGCAGCACGAGTTGCTAAGAGAAGAAGACGTTTGGCTGTGCTTATTGCAGCATCTATAGCTGTGCTGGTGTTAACATCAATTACTATTTGGGCCTTTAGAGAAAAATCTTTGGCTGATGATGCAAAAGTAGTCGCAGAACTTCAAAAAAAGAATGCTGAGTTGGCCACTCAGGAGGCCATTAAATCGGAGGAAAAAGCTTTGTATTTATCCGCATTGTCAGACAGTAGTTTAAGAGTTTCTGAAGAAAACGAAAAATTGGCAAATCAAGCCAAAACGGAGGCCTTGCAGCAAAAAGCCTTAGCTGAATCTTCTAAGCAATTTGCATTACAGCAAGCTAAATTAGCTAAAGAAGAGGCCAACAAGACTTTGCAAGCAATAGATCAGTTGTTGGAGCAAAAAAACCTCACTGAAACACAGAGAGACAGTGCAAACATTGCACGAAATCAAGCGTATGAATTGTCAATGCAAGCGGTATCAACCAGTTTAGCCCTGCAAGCCTCTCGATTCGAAATCGAACCAGAATTATCAGGGTTAATGGCTTACCATGCTTCCGATTTTAATAATGAAGTGAATGGAAATCCTAAAGATCCTTCAATTTTTAGCGGTAGTACGGCTGCCCTTTCTAAACTTAAAGGCCCTGATTATAATTTACTGAACGAATCGAGTTTTATGGCCAATGACATTCTTATCCAAGAAAAGGATCATAAAATATTCGCCATAAATAATGAAGGATTTGTAGATATTTGGGATTTTAGGAATGGATTTTTTCAAGGATTGAATCATGCAGGTATAATGCAGCTTCAAACAAATTTTGAGGGTCCTGCCGCAGATGCTTTTTTCTTAGATAATTCGAGCATGGCCTTTGTTGATTTAAATGGCGGGTTGGCTTATTATAATTCATTCAGTACTAATCAGCCAGATTATGAATTTAAGAATCACCAGGCTTTAATTAAACAGGTTAGAAAATCAGGTGATAAGTTGATTTCTGCAAGTCAAGATGGTTTGTTGGTTATTCAGTCAATTAGCAAAGAGAATGAGGTCGTAACTTATAATCTCAACGAAACAGTTGTGGATATTGCCGTAAACGACAATAAAATTGCATATATCACTCGTAATAAATGCGGTTTAATTGATTTAACTTCAGGAGAACTGATAAAAGAAATTGAAATCACAGGAAGTTTACGCGCTTGTTTGTTCCAAAATAAAAAAGTAATACTAAGTAATAATCAAGGTGCGGTAATTGTGCTGAATGATAATCTTGAGATAAAAAAGACCTTACAGTTTGGATATGTTCCGATTGCCTTAATCGAAATCAGTGAAGATCAATTGACCCTGGCTGTCGCTTCGGCCGATAAGAGGATAGGTTTGTTTAACTTAAGCAAATTAGATAATGACCCCATGATTATTGAAAACATTGATTCGCAAATTAGAACCTTGGCTTTTTCGAAAGAAGGATTTTTATTGGCTGGTCTTGAAAATGGGAATACACGTTTTTGGTCAACCGATATCGATCAAAATATTGAAGAAATTTGCCAAAACTTAAGTCGATCATTCACAGAAGATGAATGGGAAAAGTATATAGGAAATAAGGTCGAATACAGAAAAGCTTGTCAAGAATGAGACGTTTTAAATGGACCATATTGACCCTTATTTTACTAGTTTCAACTACGAATTTTGCGCAGTCGGGATGTTTGGGTAGGTTAGAAAATGCTGAAAAGTTATTTGATCAAGGAAACTTTAATCAAAGTCTTGCCATTTTAGAAGGTTTAGAAACAGAGTCAGCCTGCGAATTCAATAAAATTGAAAAAGAAAACATTCTAGTAATGATTGTTCGAAATTTAATTGAGTTAGATCGCGTGGAAGAATTAGATCCTTGGTACAAAAAAATCTTTGACAACAATAAATATTTCGAACCCCGCACCGAAATTCTAGAAGAAGACTTTATGTTGCACCTAGAAGGTCATACTGCAAGACCTGTATGGGATATTGGTGTGGGCTTAGGCGTTAGGATGACTTTTGTAGAGAGAATAAAAACCTATTCTATTTATGAAGAGTTAGATTATTTAAATAGTTTTTATGAGGGAGAATTTAAACCTTCTTTTGGCCTTTCAGTGGGTTATATGCCATGGAAGAATCACCGCTTTGTTTTGAGTGGTAATTTCAATCAAATGGGGCACAAACGAATCTTCTTTGGATATACAGAAGATTATCTCGTTGAATTTGGCGAAGATATTAAGTCCTTGTCCTTGGGATTACAGTATAATTATCAATTCAATCTTTCTAAAAAAATCATTGTAAGTCCATATGTGGGATACGAAATGAATTACTTCACGAAATTTGAAAACAGTTTACTATTAACGGTACCTGTTTACGAATCTAATCAGGTCATTGAAGATGGGCTGCCAATAAAAACTGGAGTGACGACTATTGTGAAAAATGAGATGGACAGAACATTAACAAGGATTCCTTTTGACCATTTTATTGCTGGAGGCTTAGATGTCTCCTACCGGGTTAGGCGATTGTCTTTATTTTTGAATGCTAGTTTTCAATATGGATTTTCTAATGTGATAGACCCAACACAACGCTATCAAGATAAAGAATTAGTCTATGAATATTATTATCTTGACGAAGACTATAAGCTTCATTTTATGACCTTACAAGCAGGAGTTCGATATAATTTGAAATACAAAATCAAATGAAAAAGCTAAACTTCATATTGATTTTGATATTGACCATAGGCTCAATGGTAGTGAGTTCGTGTCAAAAAGAATTATTGATGGATGAGGGTGATTCTACATTCACCACGTATGATGCTTATACTCCAGTCGATCATGATATGAACGAGAATGGTCTATATTTTATGGATAAAAATAAAGATTTGGCCATGAATGATTACCTAACGATTTTTGGATTTGACACTGAGGGTAAATTTATGTTCAAAGAAAGAAATACTTTGGAATCATTCTTAGAAAATGCAGACGACTATACCAATATCCGATTAACAGAAATGATAGTTGGTGAAAAGTTGTTGGTAGTTGGAGATGCCCAACAAAACTCTTCTACTTATGTTTTCGTTTCTGAAATTGACCAGATGTCAGGGTTGATAATAGGTCAACATACCATTGAGGTATCTAACGTTCCTGCTGATTTCGGATACGATACGAAAATGGTGAAAACATCATACGGCTACATGTTTTTCGTGGTTGGTCAATACGGCTTGTTTAATAGGCTAAAAATGACAAAAACGGATGATAATTTTAATGTAATTGAAAGTGCTGACTTGATAATGGGAACAGGTACAGTTACGTTAAATGACGCAACAGTTTCTGCGAATGACGAGTTGGTAATCGCCTATTTCCGAGCTGATGGATCAAGCACTCCATTCTTTGTGCGATCTGTTAATGCTGATTTTAGTCCAAATTGGTTACAGACCTTTACTGCCGATTATAGTTCAACTGACACTACATTCAATCGCCATAGAGACCTGAGATTTTTTAACAATGAGATTTTACTTTTTACTACTGGTAATTTTTCGGGAACCGTTGGAGGATCCACTCAATCGAGTTCTGGCCCTGCTTTTTACACTTTGAATCCCGCTACTGGGACAGCTACATCAATGCATGTTGTTCCAGGAACATTTTCTGATCAAGAAGGGGGAACTGTGAGCTTTGGCACAGAAGATTTAACAATTGCTCGAACATTTAATAACACTGATTTGATTGTATCAGGTTATGTGACAACTCAAAATATTTTTTCGGGAGCCATGATTCACTACAATTCTTCATTTGAAGTGACAAACAGTTTCTTTGTAAATAATCAACGGCCCGTTTCGAGATTTCATTTTGTTGGATTGAATGCAGAAGGTGATTATATTGGCTCAGGATATACACCAAGGTTCAGTCCTGCTTCATTTGTTGATCCAACAATTTCAGGTGATGTGCTTTCGGTTTTTGTTGGAAATTATGACTCCAGTGGGAATTTAAATATTGAATAATGGAGAATTCTGAATCAAATAATAAGCGTTTGTGGGAGATCAATGAACAGATCTACAAGCAAAAAAAAGAACTTGATGAGCAGTTAAAAGCCATTGAGATTGAACGTGAACAGCTTAAAATTGACAAAGAAGAAATTCAAAGAAACAACGCTAAACTTTGGGAACAGAGTAAAGCCATACATGACGAGAAAGAACGGATCAATAAGTTACGTTTAGAGATTGAAGCCAAGCATAAAGAAATTACGGACTCAATAGTTTATGCAGAGCGATTACAGAAGGCAATCCTCCCACAAAGCAAGGTCATTGATCAAGCCCTAGAAGAGTGGTTTGTTTTGTATAAACCCAAAGACATAGTATCTGGAGATTTTTATTGGTTTCAAGAGAAAAATAATAAGTCAATTTTTGCTGCAGCAGATTGCACAGGACATGGTGTTCCCGGCGCAATGGTTTCGGTGATTTGTAATAACGGTTTAAACAGGTCTGTAAAAGAATTTAATTTAGAAGATCCAGGATTAATCCTTGATAAAACCAGAGAAATAGTCATTGAGGAATTTGAAAAATCTCATGAGGAGGTAAAGGACGGAATGGACATTGCGCTTGTTGCACTTGATAAAGAGACAGATGCGAATGGAAGCAAAAACTTGAGTTATGCAGGTGCACATAATCCACTTTGGATTATCAGAAATAACTCTAATGAAGTTGAAGAAATAAAGGCGGACAAACAACCGGTTGGTAAGCACATTAACGCAACTAACTTTACGAGTCATGCTGTGAAAATCCATAAAGGGGATACAGTTTATCTTTTTTCTGATGGATATGTGGACCAGTTCGGTGGGGATAAAGGCAAGAAATTTAAATCATCCAATTTCAGAACGTTGATTTTATCAATTCAAGATAAAAGTTTAGCTGAACAGAAAGATATCATCTTCAAAACCTTTGAAGACTGGAAGGGAGGCTTAGAGCAGCTAGATGATGTGTGTGTTTTCGCATTTAGAATTTAGTAATTCATGAATATCGTTCTTGAAGATATACTGAGCACTTTTAAATCTCATGAAGATATAGATAAGCGCAAGCAAATGTCTGACTACATGCGAGGGCAGTTTGACTATTTTGGTTTGACTTCTCCGATAAGAAAAGAGCTTTGTAAACCGTATCTCAAAGAATTACCAGCCGAATCAAAAAGGGATTTATTTGAATTGATTGACTTGTTGTGGCAACAACCTCAGCGAGAGTGTCATTATTTGGCGCAAGAGTTATTGTTTAAAATCGGGAAAAAGAAAATTGAAGAACAAGATTTGACGTTTATCGAGTCATTAATTACGCGTCATTCTTGGTGGGATACCATTGATTTTTTAGCACCTAAAATTGTTAAAATCTACTTTGATAAGTTTCCGGATAAAAGAAACGAAACCGTTGACCGCTGGGTAAATTCTGACAATATCTGGCTCAAAAGATCAGCACTATTGCTGCATCTTAAACAAAAGGATGATGTCGACATTGATTATATGTTCGAAACTATACTCAGGTTAACCGGATCAAAAGAGTTTTTCATCAACAAGGCGATTGGATGGTTACTGCGTGAGTATTCTAAAAAACATCCTCAATTGATCAAGGATTTTATAAATGAGCATTATGAAACCCTATCCAATCTTTCAATAAGAGAAGGCTCGAAGTATTTGAATTAGTTAATTTTGATTCTCGATTCTCGATTCTCGATTCTCGATTCTCGATTTTCGTCATTCGTCATTCGTTTTTCGAATACTTTACCTTAAACCAATTACCAATTACCTAAACTTCGATTCTCGTTTTTCGTCATTTGTCATTCGTTTTTCGATTATTTTGAGTTTAAACTCATCACTCATCACTCATCACTCATCACTCATCACTCATCCTTTTTTTTCTTTTTGTGTTCTTTGACTACCTTGAGCTTAAATTCATAATTCATAATTCATAATGCGTCATTGGTCATTCGTTTTCGAATACTTTACCTTAAACCAATCACCAATCACCAATCACCAATCACCAATCACCAATCACCAATCACCAATCACCAATCACTCCTTCAAAAACTTGACGGTCTCAATGCGATCTTCAAATTCTAGCTTGAGTAAATAAGTTCCGTTCTCTAATAAACTGACATCAATAGAGTTCGTATTATTAGCGAATTCCTTCACTTTTTGACCCGCTAAGTTGTAGATACAACCTGATTTAATATTGTCCGTAATGTGTAAAGAAATCTGATCGGCACATGGGTTAGGAAAAACGCAAATTTTCGCGGCTTGATCATTACTTTCGTCATTGCTTAAGGTTGCTGGTGGCACGTTAACAACAACATATCCACTATCTCCAACACCCCAAACTACAGAGTCAGCATAAGAGGTCATTGAATAAATCGGTTGATCAACACTCACGTAATTCCAAGTGGATCCTTTGTGCTCAAAAATAACTCCAAGTGGTGCAAAGGATGATTCGCATCCCACATAGATATGGCCTAGATTATTTTCAATAATATCATAAAATGCGGGATAATAGAAAGTGGCAGAATTCCCATCCATTGTCCAGGTGAGCCCTGCATCCGTTGAAATCAATAAGCCGAAACCGCTTCCTAAATCGTCATACCCAGCATAAGCTAAGGTATCATCAATGATTTTAACCGAAGTTACCGGAACGCCATTGGGCAATCCTGCTGGAATAGAGTCCCAATTCTGTCCTCCATCTATGGTTCTGTATATTCTACCTCCTGAACTTGCCGCCAATCCAAAGTTGGCATTGTGAAAATCAAAATCTACAATTGATTCTCCACTACCAGGTCCGTTACCGCTAAGTGTAGCTTGTGTTGTCATAGCTGAACCATCATAAATATCAATTAATTCACCTTCAAAGCATCCATTTCCGCCTAGAAATCCGTTGTCTTCATCAAAAAAGTATAGCGCTTCTTGAAAGCAAAGATTTCCAGAAACCGGAACCGAAGTCCAATTTAGGCCTCCATCAACAGTCTTATAGGTTCCGCCGTAAGGTCCAAGAACCATATAACCAGTCATATCAGTCATGAATTGCAGGTCTAACACATGTTCGCCACCTGGAAAAACATTGAGTCCTGACATATTGATTTGATTCCAAGTCATTCCGCCATCCACCGATTTGAGCAAAACAATGAATTGAAAGCTATTGGAATTACCCGTGCTTTATTATGGAAAAAAGACATTTCCATTCCCATGAACCAAATTTTAGCTGAGGCGGGATATACCAAGAATAGACCTCCGGAAGATTGGATTCTTAAA
>JAUHXX010000323.1 GCA_030426825.1 Bacteroidia bacterium
TTTGCTGCTTTATTTTCGATTATGGATTTTAATCGAACAGTATTTGTTGCACCCGGAAGAACGTTGTTTACAGTAATGTTAAATTCACCTAATTCATTTGCCAATGTTTTGCTCCAGTTGGCAACAGCACCTCTAATCGTGTTTGAAACTCCTAAGTTCGGAAGTGGTTGCTTCACAGAGGTTGAAATAACATTAATTATACGTCCGTATCCAGACGCCTTCATACTTTCCTTAACCGACTGTACCAAAATTTGATTACAAATGAGGTGCATATTAAAGGCAATTCTGAACTCATCAATACTAGCTTCATTTGCTGGCCCTCCAGCTGGCCCTCCAGTATTGTTAACTAAAACATGTATATTCTTACCAGGCAAAAATTCATCTAATTTAGATTTCAATTCATCTGCTTTCGAGAAATCAGCAACCAAGTATTCGTGATGTTGATTTTCAGGTGTAGGTAACTCAGTTTGAACAGCTTTTAACTTCTCCTCATTTCGGGCAATTAGAATAATTGTTGCCCCCATAGAAGCCAATTCCATAGCTGTTGCTTTACCAATACCTTGTGTGCTTCCGCAAACAATCGCAGTTTTATCGCCTAAATCTAAATTCATCTTGTTTAATTTATTTCAAAAGTAATAACATCCGTGAATATGACATAACACGATTGAAAATCACTTTGATTGTTGTAATTTAGTTGACTTAACTGATTAACTATGAAGAGAATTGTTGCGTCAATAATAGGCATAACGTTATTTTCCTGTGGAAACGAAGCAAAGAAGGTTGAAAATAACGAAGCTCAGGAAGAGTATTCCATGTCCTTTACTCAACTGAGTTCAAGTGAAACAGGTATATCCTTTTCCAATAATATAACAGAAACTGACTCTTTTAATTATTTCAACTACGAGTATATGTATATCGGGGGTGGAACAGCTATTGGTGATGTCAATAATGATGGTTTGGAGGATATTTATTTCACAGGGAATCAAGTTTCAGATAAGCTCTATATAAATAAAGGAAACATGAAGTTTGAAGATGTTACTGATAAGGCAATTGGTTCTTTGGCATCTGAGGGTTGGCATACTGGGGTTTTGATGCAAGACGTTAATCAAGACGGATGGCTTGATATTTATGTTTCTAGATCTGGCCCAATGTTTTACAAGGAAAAAATGAGTAATCTTCTATTCGTTAACAAAGGAGATGGTACATTTTCTGAAGAATCAGAGAAATATGGAGTGGCCGGTAATCACACAACCATCCAATCTGTATTTTTTGATTTAGATAATGATGGTGATCAAGACTTGTATATGATGAATCATCCGTATCAAAAGAAACATACTGGAGAACAAGCCAAATCTGTTTATGAGATTAATAAATTGATAGAGTCAGGTAGTCCTTATTCAGATGTTCTTCTGGAAAACGTGGATGGAAAGTATGTAGATATTACTAAAAGTTCAGGTGTAACCAATTATGCTTTCGGATTAGGAGTTGTTGCAGCAGATGTAAATGGAGATGGTTTCACAGATCTCCATGTCTCAAATGACTTTATGGCTGCGGATTATTTATACATCAATAATGGAGATAAAACGTTTACTGATGAATCGCAAAATCAATTTCAACACATGTCTAATTATGCAATGGGAAATGATATTGCAGATTTCAACAATGATGGATTGCTAGATATTATTTCTGTTGATATGGTTTCTGAGCATCACGTGAGGTCAAAAAAAAATATGGGAGGTATGAATACCGAAAAGTTCTGGGAAGTCGTTGCTTCTGGGCATCACTATCAATACATGTTCAACAGTTTGCAGATGAATAATGGCAATGGGACTTTTTCTGAAATAGGTCAATTAGCTGGGATATCTAAAACAGATTGGTCCTGGGCACCATTGTTTGCAGATTTTAATAATGATGGCTTAAAAGATCTATTTATTACCAATGGTTTAAGAAGAGACACCAGGGATAATGACTATTCAAATGGATTAAATCCTTCAAATAAAAAAATTGAAACCTTTGAAGAAGCTCTTAATTTGATGCCAAAAACCAAAGTTGAGAATTATATGTTTAAAAACAACGGTGATTTGACTTTTACAAAAGTAAATAGTGAGTGGAACACTGATCAGTTAGTAAATTCAAATGGCGCGGCCTACGCAGATTTGGATAATGACGGAGATCTTGACATGATTGTAAATAATATGGATGAAGAATCATTTATTATGCGGAATGATCTTACAGGAAATAGTTTCGTGAATTTTTCATTTGTAGAACCAGCTTCTGAAGGGGTGGTTATAAAACTTAAAGTTGATACAATTACTCAAACTCAGGAATTTAGGACCGTTAGAGGTTATCAAAGCAGTGTTAGTCATGTAGTTCATTTTGGTTTAGGTGCTGACCCAAGAAATATTGAGGCTACTATCATTTGGCCAGATAAATCGGTACAATATATCAAAGAACTTGAGCCAGGTTCTAAATTGAGAATTTCAAAAGCAGATGCAACCCATCAAAAATCAGAAATAAAAAATGAAACCTATTTTGAGTTAAACAATGGTCAAAAGATTTTTCATAAAGAAATATTTGTAAATGATTTTAAGAAAGAAGTGCTGTTGCCACATAAAATGTCCCAACTAGGTCCGTTCATGTCGAAATCAGATGTTAATGCAGATGGTAAAGAGGATTTTTACTTATCTGGCTCTAGAGGTTTCTCAGGCCAACTAATGATAGCAGATGGTAATTCTTATGTCAAGGTTCCAGGCCCATGGGAGTCACAAGTAAAGAGAGAAGAGTTAGGCTCTGTATTTTTTGATGTTGATAATGATGGAGATCAAGATTTATATGTTGTTTCCGGTTCAAATGAATATAACTTTGATAGTCCAATGATGCAGGACCAATTGTATATCAATAATGGAAACAATAGTTTTTCAAATGCTTCAGATCAATTACCAAAAATGGTGACTTCTGGTCAGAAGGTGATTGCTGGAGATTATGATAATGACGGAGATCAAGATTTGTTTATTGGAGGTAGACAAACACCAGGATACTATCCGTTTGCACCAAGAAGTTATTTATTGGAAAACGTAGACGGAAAATTAATTGACGTAACAGAAAGAACTATTGCCTTAATGGGACCTGGAATGATTACTGATGCTGAATTTATAGATTTGGATAGTGATAAAGACTTAGATCTCGTGGTGGTAGGAGAATGGATGGCGCCGAGTTTTTACAGAAATGATGACGGCACTTTTGTGGATATCAGTTCGCAATATGGTACTCAGAATGAAGTAGGATGGTGGACATCAGTAACTATAGGAGATTTTAATAATGATCAAAAACCAGATTTTGTTTTTGGAAACATTGGATTAAACAATAAATTTCACCCTAGTAAGCAACATCCTTTAGAAATTTATACCGCAGATTTTGACAAAAATGGAACATATGATATTGTTTTAGGTGAGTATGAAAACGGTACTTGCTATCCCGTTAGGGGTAAACAATGCTCTTCTGAACAAATGCCATTTGTTTCTCAAAAATTTCCGACTTATGGAGAGTTCGCCGTTGCAGATTTAGAGAAAATTTATGGAGAAAAATCACTTGAAGATGCATTGCACTTTTCTGCAACTGAATTTAGATCAATTGTTTTAATGAGTGCGGAAGGAAAATATGACATTCAGCCGCTAAATAATTATGCGCAAATGGGCCCTTTAAATGCGATTGTGGTGTTAGATATTAATGGGGACAATCATTTAGATATATTAGGTTGTGGAAATAATTTCGCAGCAGAAGTAGAAACAATTCGTTATGATGGAGGAAGAGGTGTTTGTTTATTAGGTGACGGAGCTGGAAACTTTAAAAACGTTTTTCCAACGGAATCAGGGTTTTTTGTGAATGCAGATGCAAAGGATATGAAGATTCTAAACGATTTAGTTGTTGTAACATCTAATAACAACTGTTTGTTGTTTTTTAAACAAAAAACACCCTAGATTGTTGTTTTAAAAACAGGCTGTAAATAAGTTTATTTTTATGTTGCTTCTCACCTTAACTTGTCTTAACTTAGCCCTTTAAAAT